>JBDTAN010000066.1:0-5547 GCA_039924585.1 Chitinophagaceae bacterium
CAACGTTCGGTAATTTATCCGGAATATTTTTCAATGATTTTTTTTTAAAATGATTTTTAAATAAAACTTATTCGCTCCAAACTTTTTTACCGCGGGAATATGTGGCAATCACTTTTGTTGATAAAACATTATTTGCTTCCACTTTCATCAAATCATTTGTAAGTAAAATAAAGTCTGCACTTTTTCCTATTTCTAAACTGCCGGTTTCTTTTTCTAAAAAATCTGCTTTGGCTGCCCAAATCGTCATTCCACGAATAGTTTCTTCACGCGTCAATGCATTTTCCGGTTGAAAACCACCTGCGGGAAAACCTTTGGCATCCTGCCTGAAAACCGCTGCCAGGAAGGTTTTGAAAGGACTGATATCTTCTACGGGAAAATCTGTTCCTAAAGCAATCCAACCATTTTCTGCTAATAATTGTTTATTTGCATACGAAGTTTTTAAGCGTTCTTTTCCCAATCTTTCTTCCGCCCAATACATATCGCTCGTGGCATGTGTAGGTTGCACAGAAGGAATGATGGATGATTTTCCAAACAATGCAAAATCTGCTGGATTAATTACCTGTGCATGTTCAATACGCCAGCGGCGATCATTTTTTCCGGGCAAATATTTATTATAAATAGTAAGCATTACCCTGTTCGCAGAATCTCCAATTGCATGTGTACACATTTGAAATTTTGTTTTGGAAAGTATTGCTGCCACAGAATCAAAATGACTGATAGAACTTAGTAAAAATCCACTCCATCCCGGTTGATCAGAATAAGGTTGTAAAAGACATGCACCCCGGCTTCCGAGCGCACCATCAGCATATACTTTAAAACCGGTAATAGACATGAGGTCTGTTTTATAAGGGCCGCGGGGTAAATAACGATCATAATTTTCTTTGCTATCGCTGAGCAAAATGGAGAGACGCATTAATAATTTTCCTTCTTTTTGCAAGCTATCAATCATATCTACAACTGGATAATTCAGCCCGCAATCTGTAATCGTTGTGAGGCCTTGTTCGAAACAATTTTTTTGCGCAGCCAATAACATTTTTTCAAATTCAGCACCCGTTGGATTTGGGATAACACTGTGTAAAAGATCGCCGGCATTGTCCACCAGGATGCCGGTCAATTTTCCATTCTCTGTCATAATTTCTCCACCATCAATTTTTTGCCCGGGAACAATGCCGGCCATATCTAATGCTTTTTGATTGGCCAGGTATGCATGGCCATCTACTCTTTCGAGAATAACTGGAATGTTTGGATACAACTGATTTAATAATTGATTATCAGGGAATTTTTTTCCGGCAAATTTATTCTGATCCCAACCCCGGCCGGTTAAGTATTGCTGCTCAGGATGCTTAGCAGCAAAGGCTTTCAGGCGATCACCCATTTCCTCCATACTTTTACTGTCATACAAGTCCACTTGAAATAATGATCCTGCATAACCCACAAAATGGGCATGTGCATCTATGAATCCGGGATATATTGCCTGCCCTTTTGCATCCACAATATTGTCAGAAGTAAATGATTGCATGATCGAATCATTTTTTCCAATAGCAAGAATTTTTCCATCTTTCACAGCCATCGCTTCCGCAGTGCTGAAAGTACTATCAACTGTATAAATAATCGCATTGTGAATGATAAGGTCTGCAGACTCCTGGCTTTTACAACCCATTGCTAACATACAGATGCAAAGAAATAAATTGCGTATAGTCATGGTAAAAGTATTTGTTACAAATGTATCTTTTACTTTTAAGATAGGAAAGCAATAAAATCATTTTTTGATTTCTTTCCGGGCGCGGATCAATTTGTAAACACGTATGGACGTGTATAAAATAAACATAAGTAAAACAAGTCCTGCGAATCCCCAAACTAAACTCATGGCCTGTTTTACAACAACGAGCATAACGATGGCGAATAAAAAAATTGTTGCGAGTTCATTCCACAAGCGTAATTGCATGGAAGAATATTTATAAATGCCATTCATTTGTTGGCGGAAAATTTTGTGTAACGAAAAATGATAGAGGTATAATAAAAAAACGAAGATCAGTTTTAGTAAAAGCCACAGCCCGGTTTCAGAAAAAATAATTTTATACCAACCATAATCGGTATTGAATAAAAGACTTAATCCGAGTATAAGTGTAATGATGGCAGATGGCCAGGTGATGCCATACCAAAGCCTTTTCATCATCAGGCGGAATTGAGTATGTAAAATATTTTTTTCTACTGCATCTTTTGATTCTGCTTCAGTATTATAAATAAATAAGCGCGGTATATAAAACATACCTGCAAACCAGGTCACGACGAAAATGATGTGTAGCGATTTTAAATATGGATACATTGATTTTGTAAATGTACTTTAAACAATTGCTTCTTCTGGTATGGGCGCAATACTATTTTTTTCTACAAATTTTTTCAATGTATGAATCCATTCAGGATTTGTATTCATACAAGGAATAAGTGTGAACGATTCGCCACCGGCCTGCAAAAATGTTTCTTTTCCCTGCATTGCCATTTCTTCCAAAGTTTCCAGGCAATCCGAAACAAAAGCAGGGCACACAACCAATAATTTCTTTATTCCCTGCGCGGGCAGTTCTCCTAAAAGCTTTGCTGTGTATGGTTTTAACCACTCCTCACTACCCAGGCGCGATTGAAAAGATAAGCCGGTTTTTTCTTTGGGAATATTTAATTGCTTAGTTACTAATTCCGTAGTTGCAAAGCATTGATGCCGGTAACAGGTTTTATGTGCAGTCGAATTGACGTTGCAACAATCGGCGGATTTCAAACAATGATTATTTGTTGGGTCTGCTTTTTTCATGTGGCGTTCGGGCAAACCATGAAAACTGAATAATATTTTATCAAAATCATTTTGCAGGTAAGGTTCTATGCTTGCACAAAGTGCATTTATATAATCTGTATCACTATAAAACGGCTCTACAAAATTTAATGTAAATGAATATTTATTTTCTGCATGAATTCTTTTTACATGTTCTACTGCTGTTTCATAACTACTCATCGCGTAGTGGGGATACATTGGAATAGCAATCACTTCTTCCAGGCCTGGCGATTTTTCTAATAAATTTTCAAAAGCTTTTTGGGGATTCGGATTTGCATAACGCATTGAAATTTCTACAGGTAAATCGATTATTTTTTCCAACTCGGTTTGAACATCTTCTGAAATAACGATCAAAGGTGAACCTCTTTTTGTCCAAACTTTTTTATACGCTTCCGCAGATTTGGGGGCACGGAATGGAACGATAATGCCGCCAACTAATAAGAGCCTGAAGATATACGGATAATCAATAACGCGTGAGTCCATTAAAAATTCCATCAAATATTTTCGTACATCTTTTACTTCTGTTGAATCGGGCGAGCCCAGATTCATTAACAATACGCCACGTTTTTTCATATACACAATTTTATGATTTGCAAATGTAGTTGCGGTATATGTACGAAATTTTTTTAACCCCCATTTCAAAGTTTTCTTAAATATATTTTATCAAACATGACGGAGAAATGACATTGTAATGACTTAAATCATGTGTATTCAAAATCCTATGCTTTTACCTTTGCGTACTTCCCTGGAAGGAATCATCAATACCTGAAATAATGCCATGCAGTTAGAAGAATTTTTTGTAGTGGGAATTAATTATAAAAAAACGGACATCATCACAAGAGGACAGTTTGCCATCTTGCCTGAAAGAATTCCCGGTATTTATAAAGATGCAAAGCATACAGGTTTGAATGAATTATTTATCCTCAGTACCTGCAACCGCACAGAAATATATGGACTTTCACCAACGGCTGGAAAATTGGTAGAACTCTTGTGCAGCAATACTTCCGGCGATATAAATACTTTTGAAAAAGTGGGTTATGTGTACCATGGAATTGACGCGATAAAGCATTTATTTAAAGTCGGTGCCGGACTTGATTCCCAGATTTTAGGGGATTATGAAATAGTTGGACAAATAAAGCAAGCACTCAAAAGCAGTAAGGAAAATGCTTGTACACATGCTTTTTTAGATCGGCTGGGAAATTATGTTTTACAATCTTCCAAAGCCGTCAAAAACAATACGGCATTGAGTGAAGGCACTGTTTCAGTTTCTTTTTCAACCATAAAATATTTGCAAAAAAACATTTCCGCTATTTCCGAAAAAAACATTTTGCTTATAGGTACCGGCAAACTGGGAGAATGCACCAGTAAAAATTTAGTTGATTATTTGCACACACAAAAGATCACACTCATAAATCGCACGGAAAAAAAAGCAGGCGTATTGGCTCAATCACTTGGCGTGAAATTTTCCAACATGGAAAAATTACAAGAAGAGATAATGGTTGCTGATATTATTATTGTTGCTACGGCATCTGAAAAACCTGTTATTACCGCAGCGCAAATCAATGATGATAAAAAAAGAATATTTATCGATTTGTCTATTCCAAACAATATAGATCCTGCAATTAAAAATTTGGCAAATGTTTCATTGATCAATGTTGATGAATTATCTGCCCTTAAAGATGAAACATTGCAAAACCGGATTTCTGAAGTGCCTAAAGCATTAGCAATACTGGATAATCATTTGAATGATTTTATGGAATGGTTTTCTATGCGACAAAATGTGCCGGTACTAAAAGCAGCAAAAGAAACACTGATCAATATCGATGAAAAATATTTTGTTCAAAATATTTCTTCCTCAAAAACAACACAGGATGTATGCGTGCAAAAAATAATCAATGCCATGGCGAAGCGTATTAAAACGCATGCTACGCCCGGTTGTGATTACATTAATGCCATGCATGATTTTGTGGCGATCCGCGCGAATTAAAATTTACATGAAGCAGCACGCAACATTACGAATCGGTACACGCGATAGCGAATTGGCTATTTGGCAAGCCACTGAAGTTAAAAATAATTTAGGTTCATATGGTATTGATTCAAATTTGGTTTTTATAAAAAGTGATGGCGATCTTGATTTAAAAACACCATTATACGCGATGGGTGTGCAGGGCGTTTTTACTCGCGCACTCGATATTGCTTTATTAAATAATACAATTGATGTCGCGGTACATTCTATGAAAGATGTGCCGGTGCAGCTTCCACAAGGCATTTGCGAAGCAGCGGTTTTAGAACGTGCTTCTTATAAAGATGTACTTGTGTACAAAAATGAAAATGCATTTTTAGAAAACCCTTTATCTGCCGGAACTATTGCTACGAGCAGCTTACGGAGACAAGCACAATGGTTGCATCAATATCCAAATCATACAATAGAAGTATTGAGGGGAAATATTAATAAGCGTTTGGAAAAAGTACAAAATGAAAATTGGGATGGTGCTTTGTTTGCTGCTGCCGGACTTGACCGATTAAAAAAACGTCCGGTCAATTGTATAGAACTCGATTGGATGTTGCCCGCACCGGCACAAGGCGCTATATTAGTTGTATGCAGAACTGAAGATAATTTCGTGAAAGAATACTGCAAACAAATGAATAATACATCAAAGTCTTCTTGTGTAAAAATAGAACGTGATTTTCTGAAAGCATTGATGGGCGGATGTTCTGCGCCGATC
>JBDTAN010000067.1:0-11823 GCA_039924585.1 Chitinophagaceae bacterium
GGGATCCGCCAATCCGCCTGCATCGCTGGTAGGAAATAAAGTTAGGCGCGACATTTCCTTTGTGCCTTTCATTTGTTTTTTCAACTCCTGTTCATTCACCGTATTATCAATGAAATTGATTTGATTAATCTTTACTTTAATGCCTTTATTAATGGCAAAAGAAAGTATCTCCGCGTTTTCAGTAGCCGTATCTTTTATTTCGGTGATTTTACTTGTAACAGTACGATAGCCCTTTTCATAATAATATTTTTCAATGCCATCCAATGCCGTACGTTTCATACTTTCAGTGATCACGCGGCCAACGACCAAACCGGATTTTGCACGCAAGTCATCGGCATCACTTTTATTAACACCATTAAAATAGAATTTGGATAAACGCGGCCTTTCAGTCACCGCAATTTCCAGGTAAATATTATCACCGTCCAACTTTGTTATAAAAATTGCGATATCACTAAAATAATTTTGTGACCACAATTTGGTAATGGCACGAGAAAATGCGTCTGTGCCCGGAATACTAATTTCTTCCCCCACATTTAAACCTGACACGGAAATAAGTAAAGCCTGGTCAAAAAATTTATTGCCGGTTACAATAATGTCCGCCACTTTATATTTATGCGGCGTGGGCTGATTAAAAATATTTAATAAAGTGGGATCCAATGAAGTGACTGGAACTGTATCCCTGCCTGAATTTGGAAACTGCGCAATCGCAGGGCTTAGCGCCAATATACCAATGAAGAAAATAATAGCCCTGAAATAGGATGGCATTAATTTTTTATTTGTAGTAAACCCGAATTGTTTTTTTTGCACTGCTGGCAGTTATTTTATCCCTTTTTTATAGCGATAGGGCGGCAAATTAAAGGGAATAATCAGAATTGTTTCAAAACTGTTTGTTAAATCAGAATTGTTTATAAATGAGCATTATAATGAAGCGTGTTCAGAATGCAGTTGTCCGCTGATTTTTCCAAATCTCCGCTCCCGTTGCTGGTAATCAATAATGGCCAGTTCCAGGTCTGCTTTCCTGAAATCAGGCCAGCGTGTTTGAGTAAAATATAATTCAGCATAGGCAAGTTGATAAAGCATAAAATTACTAATGCGAAATTCACCGCTGGTACGGATCATTAACTCCGGATCGGGAAAATCTTTTGTACTCAGGTAATTTTGTAAAGTTTCATCTGTAATATTTTCCGGCAAAATTTTTCCGGCCACGGCATCTTCCGCAATTTTTTGAACCGCTTCCCGGATTTCCCAGCGGCTGCTATAGCTAAGTGCCATGATCAAATTCAGCCCGGTATTTCCCGAAGTTTCCTGTAAGGCTTCCTGCAATTCATTATAGGCATTGGCCGGAAGCATTTTTGTATCGCCGATCACGTGCAGCCGAATATTATTTTTATTTAAAACGGGAACTTCCGCTTTGATCGTGTCCACCAGTAATTCCATCAGGCCGGAAACCTCATCTTCAGGGCGATCCCAGTTTTCGGTACTGAATGCATAAAGTGTGAGGTACTGAATACCTAGCTCCGCTGCGCCTTCCACTACATTACGTACCGATTCCACACCATGATAATGGCCAAATAAGCGGTCGTGCCCTTTTTCTGTGGCCCACCTGCCATTACCATCCATGATGATGGCGATATGTTTTGGTAAACGGGTAAGATCAATTTTGTTGCCGGGTTCCTGCATAAAATGCTGTTGAAAAAAGTAAAGTTAGTAAAATTGAAATTTAATGATGCCGGAAAAAAGCATTTAGAATGCAGGATTTAAGATTTAAGAAATTTTTGGAGTTTCAAAAATTGAAAACGCACCACCCATTAGAAATGCGCTTCGCTACATGTGTATACATTTACCCCTTATACTATTTGACTATTAAAATAAAATTTTAATTACATTCCTAAAAAAAATTCCTGCTTATTTATTTTTGAACCTTATTTTTGCAATACAAAACACAGTACATGGAAGCAAGAAGATCAACCCTTAAATATTGGATCTATTTCTTTATCTGGTTAGTTATCATTATTTCACTCTTTCTTTTCTATAGGCAATTTTTCTGGGTCGCACTTCCTGGTGTATGCACCTACTTTGTACTGGCCATGGATATAATTTAAAAATAAAAAATATAACTTCACTATATTTTTTAAAAAAATAGCCTGCGCTAATTCGATGGCCTTGCTAATTTTTATTTTATGATGATCACCAGGCAATGATTTCAATTTCCACTTCTCCGGGAAAACTGTACAATGCCCTTATGATTTTATGTTAGCATAGTCTAGTAAATTTGTAGGAAATCTTTTAATATATTGAATTTTTTTCACCTTCAGCATTCTCCGCCTCAGGTCAATTCTTTTAATTTTTATTTATAAAGGAAAGAAAAGAGCATTTGAATGCTTTTGGATTTTAATAATCAAACAGAAAAAAATTCAAAAAAAATAACGTCATTAATTACAAACTTTATCCGCGCAGCAGCTACTGGCAAAAGCTTCCGGCTTTGCCTTAAAAGCAAAGCCCATTCCTAAAATATATCCCATAGCTTCTTTCAAAGCGTCATTGCTTTTAAATTGTGGATTGGTATTGATGTCCGCATGCACTTCCATTTCCACTTCATATTGGATAAATAAGTTGCACAATTCATACGCTATTTCAATGCTTTTGGCCACTTCCATCAGCATTCTTTCTTTAATGTGAAAATTATATTTTACGCGGTCGTTATAAATATACATGAAGCCGCCATTGTGTTCCCGCAGGAATACGATAACAGTTGCGAATTCTGTTTCTATACCTTTTACCTGGCTATCAGTGCCAATACAAACTTTAAGTTTAGTATTATTTGCGTGCTCTCTTTTGATCACATCTTCCACAGCATCTTTGATGGGCTGCGAAATGGGTTCACCATTAAATTTTCTCCAGTTCATAATTTAAAAGTCTATGTAATGTACACAAGTCTTTTAAATATGTGCGCTAAAAAATTATAAACAAAGGTGCAAAAGCAAGATACTATAAGCGGTAATAAATTATTTTAATATTGGCCGGTGCTCAATAAAACGAGGGTACAGGCTTCCAGGTTTTCTATATTTTTTCCCGCTGAAAGCTTTTCTAATTCAGGGTTTTCGGTACCGGGATTATAAATGATCCTTTTGGGATGGAGTGATAAAATATAATCGTAAAAAGGTTTTTGATTTTGAGGATTCAAATATAAAGTCACTGTATCCACCTCATTTATTTCAGGCAAACCCGTTTGAATTGGAATACCATTTATATCACCTGCTCTTTTACCAATGGCAATGACAGGGTGACCAGAAGATGTAAGCCTGTTAACTGCAAGATAGCTATACCTGGATGGGTTTTCAGAAGCGCCAAGGACAACAGTTTTTTTATTGGAATTTGTCATTTAGATAAAGATAATCATTTTACCCAACTTATTTACACCTTAAAAAATGAGAAATTTTATTAAGTTTTGAAAAAAAAAGTTTATGCTATCAAACTTTTTTCTAACTTTCCAATTCATTTATAAAACACACTTTTCCCATGGCAAAGTCAAATAAAAAAAAGGCTCCAACAAAAACCAAAACAGCTCCTAAAAAAGCAGCGCCAAAAAAGGCTATAAAGAAATCCGCTGTTAAAAAAGCTGCTGTTAAGAATTCAACTTCTAAAAAAGCTGCGCTTAAAAAAATAGTCAAGAAGGCGGTTGCGAAAAAAGCAGCGTCTAAAAAGACTGTAAAAAAAGCCGCTCCAAAAAAAGCTGTAGCTAAAAAGGCGGCACCCAAGAAAGCAGCGCCTAAAAAGGCAATGAAAAAAGTAGCCACTAAAAAAGCAGTTGTAAAAAAAGCCGCTCCAAAAAAAGTAGCCACTAAAAAAGCAATGAAGAAGGCTGCGCCAAAGAAAGCGATGCCTAAAAAAGTTGCTCCTGAAAAAGCTATGAAAAAATCGGCTCCAAAAAAAGCATCTCCGATGCCTGTACCTGAAGCACCAAAAGCGCCTGTAGTAGAACATATTCCACCGATGCCTGAATCAAGCAATTCAGAATCTGCAGCGGGAAGTGGTATGAGCGAATAAAGATGAATATATTTTCATAAAAAAAAGGCGTACAAAATTGTATGCCTTTTTAATTATAATAGTATAAAGATTACCAAGCCAATCCCAAAGGCTCTTCCAGTAAGGCTTTCAGATTCTTTAAAAATGCTGCACCGGTTGCGCCATCTACTACGCGGTGGTCACAACTCAAAGTTACTTTCATTATTTTTCCTGGAACAACTACGCCATTTTTTACGACAGGTACATCAGCAATGCCTCCCACAGCGAGGATACATGCATCCGGTGGATTGATGATGGCAGTGAATTCATCAATACCAAACATACCCAAATTTGAAATGGTAAATGTGCTGCCTTCCCAATCTTTCGGTTGCAATTTTTTGTCCCTTGCTTTTTGTGCAAAATCTTTTACTTCAACTGCAATATCACTGAGGGTTTTTGTATCTGCAAAACGCACCACGGGCACCAGCAAACCTTCTTCTACAGCAACAGCAACGCCAATATGTATATGATGATTATACCTGATCTTATCGCCGAGCCAGCTGCTGTTTACCTTTGGATTTTTGCGAAGTGCGATGGCGCATGCTTTTAATATAATGTCATTAAAACTCACTTTCGTATTGTTCAATTCATTCAGCCTGCTTCTTGCAGAAGCAACAGTTTCCATATTGATTTGCATGGTCAGGTAAAAATGAGGCGCACTGAATTTACTTTCTCCCAAACGCTTTGCAATGATGCTGCGCATTTGAGATACGGGTACTTCCTCAAAACTTTCCGTGCCCGCCTGGATGGTTTGAATGCCTGCCGGGCTAGCTGCTTTTCAGTTGTTGCTTTTTCAGGAATTGTATAATGATCAATATCCGATTTTACTATGCGGCCACTATCACCACTACCTTTTACCTGTGCAATATCAATACCTTTTTCTTCGGCCATTTTTTTTGCAAGCGGTGAAATAAATATTCTTCCATCTCCGCCGGCTTCATGTGGCTGAGCAGTATTTTGTGTAGTAGCAACATCTTCTTTTTCTTCAGTCTTTTCTGCCACTGGTTCTTTTTCCAGAACTTCCTTATTTTCTGTTTCGGGTTTGCTTTTTGCCTCATTTTTTACTGATGCAATGGCTGCTTCCACATCAAAACCTTCTGCACCAATAATACAAAGAAGGCTATTGACTGCAATTTTTTCTCCGGCTGCTGCGCCCTGGTATAATAATTTTCCTTCCTTATAACTTTCCAGTTCCATGGTCGCTTTATCCGTTTCAATATCTGCCAGCAAATCTCCTTTTATCACATCGTCTCCTACATTTTTATGCCAGGCTGCAATCACGCCTTCTGTCATCGTATCACTTAAACGCGGCATCAAAACAATTTCTTCTGAAATAGCCGCTGCGCCTGTATCTGCAGATATTGCAACTACTTTCTTTTCGGTTTCAGGCACATCTTTTTTTGGAGGTGCATCTTCTTTTTTATCAGCAGTTTTTTCTACATCTTTTTCTTTTGGCACTGCGGTCTCCTCTTTTTTTACACCCGCATTTTTCTCCATTATTTTACTGATGTCTTCCCCTTTTTTGCCAATGATCGCAAGTAAGTCATTCACCTGAATCTTGCTGCCTTTTTCACCACCGGTATATAATAAAATTCCTTCCTTATAACTTTCCAGGTCCATCGTCGCTTTATCCGTTTCTATCTCTGCCAGCAGGTCGCCTTTTTTTACTTCATCACCAACTTTTTTATGCCAGGCTGCGATCACACCTTCGGTCATCGTATCACTTAAACGCGGCATTAATATTTCTTCAGCCATGTAAATATTTTTTATTATTTGTAAAAATTCAACACATCTGTTTCTTTTATAAATCCAGTTCCAGGTGTAAACGTTGTTTTAATTCAAGCACCATCGGGTATTTATTTGCGATGTAGGATAATTTCTCACTGCTACTTAAATGTTGCAAATTTACTTCTCCTGTATCTTCTTTTTTTTCTTCTTTTAAAATGATCTCAAAACGAATACTCCTGTTATTAAATACTTTTTGAATTGTATCTGCAATGAGCATTTTTTCCTGTTCAACAAATTTTTCAGTCAACTTTCCTGTAACCGTTACACTGAATTTATTATCGGATTCCACTTTCAGTTGGGCATGTTTACAGGCATTTGCGGAAGAATGTTTTTTTTGTTTTTCCAATCCCCCGCAAAACTGATCCCAGGTTTCTTGCAACGATTTTATATCCAACGCTTTTGCATCTTTGATTTCATTGACATCGTACTCTCCTTTATATTTTGCACGGAGTGTATCCAGTAAATTTTTTTTCCCCGAAGATGCAACAGGCTTTTCTTTTTTAACCGGTTTTTCCTTCTGAACTTCCTTTGCAACTTCCGTCTTTTGAGGCTTTGGAATTTCTACATACAATTTTGCTTCAGCAGGAATCTGCTTTTCGGCGCGTTGTGTTTTTACCGGATTTCCGGCAAGTTTTTTTACAGGAAATATTCCCTGTACAGATAAAGAGCTTTTCTTTGCGACCACATTTCCTTCTGTGGTTAAATTAATTGCCTGTTGTAAATAACTCAGTTTAATGATAGCGAGTTCTGTGTGCAACCTTTTATTACGCGACATTTTATAATTGATCTCCGCTTCATTTAAAATATTTAATGCGCTCACTAAAAATGATATCTCTATTGATTCTGCCTTAGCAATATACCTTTCATGCAAACCTTCCACCACATCCAGGAGTACTGCGGCTTTTTTATCTTTGCACACCAATAAATTCCGGATAAATTCAGCAAAACCATTTAAAACCATATCGCCTTCAAAACCCTTTCGGTTTATCTCATCAAAGAGCAACATAGCGCCGGCGAGATCTTCTTTAGTGATGAAATCAATTAACTGGAAATAATAATCTTCGTCCAGGATATTTAAATGTTCAAGTGTATTTTGATACGTGAGTTCACCATTTGTAAAACTGATGATTTTATCCAATGTGCTCAATGCATCGCGCAGGCAACCTTCACTTTTTTGCGCGATCAACTGCAGGGCAGCTTTATCCGCAACAATATGTTCTTTGGAAATGATTTCCTGCAAATGTTCTACTGTATCATGATGTGTTATTCTTTTAAAATCAAAGATCTGGCAACGCGATAGTATGGTTGGTAAAATTTTATGTTTCTCTGTAGTTGCTAAAATAAAAATGGCGTAAGATGGCGGCTCTTCGAGGGTTTTTAAAAACGCATTAAATGCAGATGCACTCAGCATGTGTACCTCATCTACTATGTACACTTTATATTTTCCGGCCTGAGGTGCAAACCGAACCTGCTCTACCAATGTACGGATGTCATCCACGGAATTATTGCTCGCTGCATCAAGCTCATGAATATTTAAAGAAGTGCCTTCATTGAAACTCTTACATGAATTGCAAACATTACACGCCTCGCCGTTTTCAAGGGGAGTTTCGCAATTAATTGTTTTTGCAAGAATACGTGCACAGGTAGTTTTACCCACACCGCGCGGACCACAAAATAAAAATGCATGTGCCAATTGATTATGGCTGATCGCATTTTTTAATGTTTCCGTAATATGTGATTGTCCAACAACTGTATTAAAAGTTTGGGGCCTGTATTTCCTCGCAGAAACAATAAACTTATCCATATCCATGCAAGATAAGAAATACCTGTAAACCGAATTTTAAAAACAGGTAAAAATGTATTTATTCAATAATGGGATGCCGTTCAAATGGAAATTTATTTTCATCAAAAATTTCCCGGTATACAACCATTCGCCTGCTTTGCAAAGCACCGAGGCTTTTATAAATATTGACCATTTTCGGATTCCAGTCACCGGCCCAGCCCATTTCATAATCTGTGTACCAGTTTTTTCCCTGCATCAATAATGCGCCGGAATAGATCATGAAACTATCAATACCCAGTGCCTGGAATTTAGGCACAATACCAAAAGCCACACCAGTAAATTTTTTACACTGCCCGGTTTTTTTCATCCACATCAACCGCAATTTTTCAAGCCAGCCAAATTTTCCATTGAAATGTTTAAAATACTGGTTGAGATCCGGGATATTGATCCACATGGCGATGGGGTCTTCTTTATAATACGCAAACCAAATTAGCCGCTCATCCATAATTGGTTTCATTTTATTAAAAAGTTTCTTCACTTGTTCCACTGTTATTTCTTTCGCTTCTCCATGCTGCGCCCAGGCCGCATTATAAACGGTGGCGAATTCCTGCGCGTGTTTATCCAAATTATTGATATTGATATGACGCGCGGCATAACCGGGTTTAGCTGCAAATTTTGCATAGCGTTCAGGGAAACGCGGCGGCAAATCGCCATCCACTTTCCGGAGATAATAATACTGATTATAATAATTTTTTAAACCATATTCTTCCAAAAGTTGCTGGTAATAAGAAGGATTAAAGGACATGCCATAAATAGGTTCCTGCTCAAAACCCTCCACCATAAGGCCCCACCATTTGTCGCGGTCGCCAAAATTTACAGGTCCATCCATTGCCTCCATGCCTTTTTCTTTCAACCAATTTTTTGCAGCATCCAATAAAATATTTGCTGCTTCCTGGTTATTGATACAATCAAAAAAGCCAAAACAACCCGTTGGAAATGATGTGCCTTTATTAATATATTTTTTATAAACAAATGCGGCGATCCGGCCAATACATTCACCGGCATCATTTTTCAAGATCCATCGAATAGCTTCACCATCGCGGAAATATTTATTTTTTGAAGGATCAAATACATCTTTCACTTCCTGGTGAAGCAATGGAATATATTTTGGATTTTCCCTGTTGATGGATTCACTAATGCGAATGAATAATTCTTCATCGCGCTTATCTTTTACTTCTGTCAACTGCATTTTAAGATCTTTCTTTTGGCGAAAATAAACATAGTAGGTTAAAGTTTAACCAGTACATTTTATAAGTTAATTTACCGCTCTTTTAAAAAACGAACGAACAAATGTTATTTTATTAAATTTGCGGGAACGAAAATGTAGAACTATGCCGGAAACTCTTCCCCAAAAAGTCAGGATCGTAACAGCTGCCAGCCTTTTTGATGGCCATGATGCGGCAATTAATATTATGCGGCGCATTTTACAAAGTAAAGGAGCGGAGATCATTCATTTGGGTCATAACAGAAGTGTTCAGGAAATCGTGGAATGTGCCATAGAAGAAGATGCGCAAGGTATTGCTATTACCAGTTACCAGGGAGGGCATGTAGAATTTTTTAAATATATGAAAGACCTATTGGATGAAAATAATAGTGGTCATATAAAAATATTCGGTGGTGGTGGCGGTACTATTTTGCCACAGGAAATTGAAGAATTGCATCATTATGGAATAACCCGGATTTATAGTCCTGATGATGGCCGGAAAATGGGCCTGGAAGGCATGATTGAAGATGTGATTCAAAAAAGTGCCCAGGCAAATGGCAAACAAAAAACGAACGGGAAGCTGCATAAATCATCCACCAAAAAAGACAATGATGGAAAATTTGCTTTAGGTGAATGGAAAGATATTATTTCAATATCCAAAGCAATCACCGCAGCAGAATCCGGCCAGGATGTACATTTAAGTGGTATAGATGAAACATTGAAACCGCCGCCGGTATTAGGTATTACAGGGACTGGCGGTGCAGGCAAATCTTCTGTGACGGATGAAATAGTACGCAGGTTTCTAAATTATTTTCCACAAAAAACCATCGCTGTTATTTCTGTAGATCCATCCAAGAAAAAAACCGGTGGTGCTTTACTCGGCGACCGGATTCGCATGAATGCTATTTCAAATCCGCGTGCTTATATGCGCAGTCTCGCAACCCGGGAAGATAATACAGCGCTCAGCGGTGCGGTGAAGGAAGCATTGCAAATATGCAAAGAAGCAGCTTTTGACCTCATCATTTTAGAATCCGCCGGAGTTGGACAAAGTGATGCATCCATCCTTGATTTTTGTGATGTAAGTCTCTACGTAATGACACCCGAATACGGCGCAGCATCTCAGTTGGAAAAAATAAATATGCTGGATTATGCAGATATTATTTGCATTAATAAATTTGATAAGGCCGGCGCATTGGATGCATTGCATGATGTGCGCAAACAGTATAAAAGAAACCACCTTTTGTTCACTGCTAAAGATGAAGAACTCCCGGTGATTGGAACCATTGCCGCGCAGTTTAACGATGCTGGCATCAATGAACTTTTCGAAAAATTAGTAAGTGTTATTGAAAATAAAACCGGCACACATTTAGGTGACCTGGAATTACATAAACATATTGCTGATACAAAATCAACGGCACAAATTATTCCGCCAAAACGTGTCCGTTATTTATCAGAGATCGCGGAATCAAACAGGAGTTATGATTCTTGGGTAAACGAACAAACAGCCATTGCCAGGAAATTATATGCATTACATATTGTTTTAAATGATTCAGAAAAATTGTCTGAAACATCAACGCATGAATTGGTTTTAATAAAAGAAAAACTGGAAGAAAGTTTTCATCCTGAATGTAAAAAAATCATTGCCAACTGGCCGGCCATACAACAAAAATTCAGCGCTGATTTTTTTGAATATAAAGTGCGTGATAAAATTATTAAGCAACCGCTGACCACTAAAACTTTAAGTGGCACAAAAGTCAGGAAAGTAGAATTACCAACTTATAAAGATTGGGGCGATTTGTTACGCTGGTGTATGCAGGAAAATATTCCGGGTAAATTTCCATTTACTGCAGGTGTATTTGAATTAAAGAGGCAAGGCGAAGATCCTACGCGCATGTTTGCCGGTGAAGGCGGACCAGAACGCACCAATAAAAGATTTCATTATGTATCGCTGGGACAGCCTGCCATCAGGCTTTCCACGGCTTTTGATTCGGTGACTTTATATGGGGAAGACCCGGATCACCGGCCGGATATTTTTGGAAAAGTCGGCAATAGCGGTGTAAGTATCGCTACAGTGGATGATGCCAAAAAATTATACAGTGGTTTTGATTTATGCAACCCAAAAACTTCGGTGAGTATGACCATCAATGGCCCGGCTCCAATGTTGTTGGCTTTTTTTATGAATGCAGCGATCGATCAGTTATGTGAAAAATATATTAACGAAAATAATTTGTGGGAAGAGGTGCAGGCAAAGATGCAAAAGAAATTTTTGAAGCAGCCATTACCGATTTATTATAATCCAGCTTCTCCCGAAAGATTGCCGGAAGGAAATAATGGTCTAGGGCTTAAATTACTTGGTTGCAGCGGCGATGAAGTCTTGCCAAAAGATGTATATCAAAAATTAAAAGCAGAAGCGCTGGCGCAAGTTCGCGGAACAGTGCAGGCAGATATTTTAAAAGAAGACCAGGCACAGAATACCTGTATTTTCAGTACAGAATTCGCGCTGAAATTAATGGGTGATGTACAGGAATTTTTTATAGAAAATAATGTGCGCAATTTTTATAGCGTAAGTATTAGCGGCTATCATATTGCGGAAGCAGGTGCCAACCCGATAACGCAACTCGCATTCACATTGTCCAATGGTTTTACTTATGTAGAATATTATTTAAGCCGCGGCATGTCTGTGGATGAATTTGCACCAAATCTTTCTTTCTTTTTTAGTAATGGTATGGATGCAGAATACAGTGTGATCGGTAGAGTCGCACGCAGAATTTGGGCAAAGGCAATGAAATATAAATATAAGGCCAATGACCGTTCGCAAAAATTAAAATACCATATCCAAACTTCCGGGCGAAGCCTGCATGCGCAGGAAATTGATTTTAATGATATACCTACAACTTTACAAGCTCTATATGCCATTTATGAT
>JBDTAN010000068.1:0-3124 GCA_039924585.1 Chitinophagaceae bacterium
CGATTCACTATGAATAACATTGGTTATAAGATTGGCAGAGACAAAAAACCGTGATGTTTTCTTTGAATTAAAATTGTATATCACATTCAACGGAACCTGGGTAATATTCGCTGCTCCATCCAGGCTAATGATACTTGTGCCTACAGGAAGTTTTATGTCGTTATTGTTAAAATCCGCGCCGTCAGCTTTAAAATATTTTTTGACAAATAAAACGCCTGTTTCTATGTCTATATTTTTATTGACATTATAGCCTAATAGCATGCCAAGGGAATAACCAGCTTTAGGAATGGATTGATTTTTTACAGTTGAAAAAGATGGCCCGGCAGAAATAGTGAGGTAAAAACGTTCTTTCGTTTTTAGGTGTATAGCAGTGCGCTTTGAATGTATATTTTCATTAATTGCCTCATCATTTTCAGCAAGCGAAATGTCAATTTCTTTATTTGCAGGTTCTACTAAATTCAGCGTTGTTGCAGTATGTATGTCTTTAAGAGAAATTTTATTAGAATAAAGTCCCTGGAAATGATTGAAAACAATCGTTTTTCCAGCTATAAAAGGTAGATATTGTTGAGGCTGTTCTTCATTATTCAAAACAGCCACTTCATTATCTTTCAATTGTATTAAAGGAGAAATGAAATTCTGTTGTGTTTTACTGTTTCTATTTTTTGAATCTATATTATCTGCTGAATTCTTGGAAGTGCCTGTTTCATTATTTTGAATTGGAGGCAATACAGGTTCTCCAGGTTTTACCAGATCATTCTTTGGTGTTGGTAAATTGGTATTTGAAGTCTCCGGTTTTGTATTTGTCGTTGTATTAAAATTCTTTGCCATCCAGATTCCAGTGGGAATTAAAAGCAACAATAAAAGCCAGGCATAGCGCCGGTTATGGTTCTGAGTAGATTTTGCAAAAACCGGAATAGGCGTATTTTCGGGAGATTTTATTCTTCCAAAAACTTCCTGCCAATTAGCATTATCCGTATTTAAAGGATAATTGTCCCCGGCTTTTTTAAATAAATCGTCACTATATAGTTTATTGTCGTCCATTTTTATTTTTCAATTTCACTGAAATCCTTGTGCAAAAATTTTTGCAATGAATGCCTGGCTTTAGATAAACTTGATTTGGATGTGCCCACTGAAATTCCCAGTGTATTCGCAATTTCCTGGTGCGAAAATCCATCAATTACGTACAGATTGAAGACTGAGCGGTATGATGGGGGCAACATTTTTATATAACCAATTAACTCCTTATACAGAACCAGCATGTCTGATGTTTCTCCGGTTTCCTTTGATTCCCAAACATAATCGGGGATATCCAGCGAAACCTGTTTGTTTTTTCTTTTCCTCAATTCATCAATGGCCGTATTTGCAATGATTCTTTTTATCCAGCCCAGAAACATGTGTTCTTCCTGGGTTTCGTTTGTACATTTAAAGCCATGAATATTTTTAAAAACCTTGACAAATCCATCATTGGTGATATCTGTAGCCAATTCATAATCGAAAACATACCTGTAAGCCACTTTTAACGCATAGCCATAAAACTTTTCATAAAGTAGTTTTTGGCTATTATGATCATTTCTTTTGCAATGCTCAATTATTTCATGCAGTTTGTTCAAACCTTTTAAATGAAGGATGATTAAAATATACGTAGAAAAAGCAGGCTGGTTGCCTCTTTACAAATTTAGTTTTTTTCTTCTACAAAACGCAACCAGTTTAATTTTTATTCTGCATCAAAACTGGTATTATTTTAGCAATAGCTACATTTTAAATTAAAGCTATGAAAAAAATCATGATACTTTTCTTCATCATTGCATTGCCCGGAGCACGGATATTTGCCCAGAAAGTTGACAGTATTTATTTCCATTTATACACAGACAGCCTGAAGAAAGGCGTTCATAATTATATTAATGTAGATGGGAAAATGGAAAACGGACGTTTTATGCCACTGGACAGCCGCCAGATTATTTTCTGGAGCGATGCCGGAACCTGGGATGGCAATGACCTGGTGATTGACAGGGATTTTATGGGAGAAACCATTAAAATAAAAGCCACGATGCGGGAAAATCCTGCTATTACAAAAGAGACCATCATTTATATTAAGAAAAAGCCGGATCCGCAAGTATTGCCGCCGTTGGAATAAGTAATGTTGGATTAGGAAAATAATAAATTTAAGATTGGGGGATTTAAGAAGTAGGATTTTTTTAAATTCGGATGGGGATTATTTTTCATCCCAAAATACTTCAGCATATTTTTTCTATATTTCCAAAATAGGACTGGCTTTCATTAACTAACTTAGTAAGTTGCACTAAGATGTAAGAGCACCGTTTTTTGTATCAAGTTTTATAGTTTTTTATATTTCCGTTGCGCAATTTCGGTAATTTGATTAACAATTTCCTCCCAGGTGTCTTCCCGGAAATAGAAATAATAATGTTGTCAATTTCGTATTTGAAAATAATTAGTTTATGAGTATCTATAACGCATGTAAATTTTTAATCTTTTGTTTCATCAGGTAGTTTTTTTATATCAATTAAAATAAATTTACCATCCATCGCAACACCACTCCCATACTCAAAATCATATTCAATAAATCCAAGATCATTGGAATATTTATATTTCAAAGTACTATGAGAAGTACTTACTTTAAAATTATATATTGCAGTTTTTATTGTTTGATTTTGCAATTTTATTACGTTCATTTCTTCAGTTGAAACCAGGAAAGGATAATTAATACTATCTTCAAAATTATCAGCTCTATTGTATTTTTGATTTTTATAAATAAGTAAATCAAAATATTTATTTATTAAGGAATCTATATTTAATGTAGAAATATCGGCATCAGAATTAAATGGCCATGATTTTCCAGATTGCCCAATATAACATGCATCTTTTGTGAAAATTAAAACAGATGGACTAACTGAATTCTTAAATATTTCAGCATCAAAAAATTTATTAAGAAATACAATCGTAGTGTCATTTTTAGATAAAGTATTTTGAACCTTCATTATAAATTCTTTACTAATTGCATTCTGAATATATTCTCCATTTTCATTATATTGATTAATGATTTCCTTATATTTAAATCCGGTTCCTTTTTTGAAAACTGCACCAAAATCGGCACCTATATTTGATT
>JBDTAN010000069.1:0-3462 GCA_039924585.1 Chitinophagaceae bacterium
TATTTGTTGGCTTATATCATCCCTGTTGGTGCTATAACTTGAGCCCAGGTTCATTTCCCAGCCTCTACCCAGGTTTTCACGCCAGCTTAGATTGTTGTACCAGTTATGATTGGTTAATGAAAAGGCGTCTTTCAAATATCCACTGTCAATGTCCGGCCTGCGCAAGCCCAATTCGCTGTATGCAAATGTGGTGTAGTATTTTATGATACCACCGGATTTTGTTTTGATACGAAAATTGGCATCAGCCGTATGGAATACCGGAATCTTAAAATAATCCGGTGTTTGTTTTACCAAATTGAAATAAAGATTCACATTCGTATAGCCATAATTTGCACCCCAGGATGACTTTTTATTTTTTGATAAATCCTGGAAACCACCGCCCACAAATAACGGAGAAATGGATGCATTCGCAGCAGACTTTTCCGGTAAATCAATCGACTCAAGAATAACGGCTGAAGACAAAGCCTGTCCATATAACGCGGAATAACCACCGGTACTAAAGACAGTTCCTTTAAATAAAAATGGTGAGAAACGCCCGCGGGACGTGAGATCCGGCGCACTTGAATAATATGGATTATTTACTACGGTGCCATCAATAAATTGTTTGGTTTCATAACCTTCACCTCCGCGTACAAACAATCCTTCCTTCTCTCCCACTTGTTGTGCTCCCGGTAAAGTTTTTAATGCGGCCGTAATATCTGCATTGGAACCTGCCGTGGTCGCGATGTCTATAGAATTTAAAACAGTACCGCGTTTATTGTCACCAGCCGCAAAAGAACCTGCAGTAATCATCACTGCTTTTAACTCATTTAATTCCTCTTTTAAAGAAGTGTTTTGCGTGATATTTTCTGAACCAATAGTTATAGGTTGCTCAATAGTGGTGTAACCCAATATTGAAAATATCAATACTTGTGCACCTTTATCTGTTGTCTTAAAAGCATAATTTCCCATACTGTCCACGAGTGCGCCATCATAAGAACCTTTTAGTGTAACACTCGCGCCGGGTAAGGCTTTCCCTTTGTTGTCCGTTACTTTTCCTTTAATTGCTACCTGCGAAAAAGATGTTTGAAACCAAAATAAGGATACTATAATTAAGAGATTTTTGATCATTTTTTATTGAATTAAAAAACGAAAGTAAAGTAGTTTATAATATAAACCAAATTTTTATAAAATTAATTTTTTAATTAAAACGAAAGCATTCTATTCATCACTTTCTATATCATCAAATAGTAAATTTGGACTATCCGAATCGGTCTCGTCTTCTTCTATACTTTCCGACTCGGCGATATGAAGAATCGGTTCTGCATTGGGCAATTCCTGTACTTTTTTTAATTGACGTTCAATTGCCCTGCTCCTCGTTCCGGCCTGGTCGATGGTGTTGGTTGCTTCGAGTAATTTCTTTTTGGTTTTATCTAAAATATTTCCAAATAAGTTGAATTCATTTTTCACTTTGCTTAATAAATCCCATACTTCGCTGCTGCGTTTTTCAATAGCCAACGTACGGAAACCCATTTGCAATGCATTTAATAAAGCACTGAGTGTGGCCGGGCCTGTGACAGTTATCTTGTATTCTTTTTGTAAAGTCTCAAATAATCCCGGCGTACGCAAAACTTCCGCATACAAACTTTCAAATGGTAAAAACATAATACCATATTCGGTCGTATTCGGCGGATCAATATATTTTTCTTTTATATCCCGTGCATTTTTAAGAATACCCAATCGAAATGATTTCCGCAAGCTGTCAATTTTTTCTACATCACCCACTTCGTATGCATCTACCAATGATTCATAATCTTCTTTTGGAAATTTTGAGTCAATGGGCAACCACAATTCTTTATGCTCCGTGGAATTATGCGGCATGCGTATGGCAAACTCAACCATAGCGCCACTTCCGCGTTTGGTCTTAATATTTTTTCCATACTGTTCATTCGTCATTAGATCTTCTAAAATATTGGCCAGTTGATATTCTCCCAACACACCACGTGATTTTACATTCGTCATTACTTTTCGTAAATCACCGACGTTCACTGCGAGGCTTTGCATTTCCCCCAAACCTTTATGCACTTGCTCGAGCCTGTCGCTAATGAGTGTGAAAGAATCATTGAATCTTTTTTCCAGCGTAGCCTGCAATTTTTCATCTACAGTATTGCGCATTTCTTCCAGCTTCTTCGTATTTTCTTCCTGCAAAAAACGGATCTTTTGTTCCAGCGTTTCCCGAATTTTATCCAAAGATTGCATGGAATCATTGCGCATTTTTTCCTGCTTATCCGTGAGGTCATAAAATTTTTGGCGCTGCAGTTCGTTGAAATCTTTTACGCCTAAAGTAAAGTTTTCTTCAAATGATTTTAGTGAAGTGGATAACTGTGTTTTGAAATCATTTTGCTTGCCTTCATTCGAAGCAATTAATTTTTCAATTTTTTCTTCATTACTTTTTGTTAGTGCCTGTAATAATTCAGAAAAAGACTTCAATTCTTTTTCCTGGATTTGGGACAGGTCAGAAAAATTTTTAGCCAGTGTAGTAGAAAAATTAGTAAAAGAATTCATGAGTTCTTCACGCGTTTCCTTAGCACCTCTCTGCATTTCATTGCGACTGGCTGAAAACTCACTGCGGATAAGCTGGTCAGTTTGTGCAAGTGAATCATTGATTCGCTTTATTTCATGCATATCCTGGTTATCCTGTTTTCTAAAAAGTTGTATTAATATACCAACAAGTACGAGCACTATTAAAATCAGTAAAAGTATATCCGTTAATGTCATTGTCTATAATTAAAGTTGCTAAGTTAATGTAGTTGGGAAAATATTTTTTCAAAATAAATAAGTGAAAGATTTGGCGCAAGAATTAAACTTCAAGTCAACTTTTCACACATGCCTTTTTTCCTTACTATCTTTGTTCGAATTACCTTTTTGTTTCCATGGAATTAAGCAGGGATTATAAAAGTTTTTTATACAGCTATAATTTTGCCGATGGCCTGCGCATCACGGCCGGCGTGGCTTTGCCCTCCATTATTTTAAGTTATGCAGGGCTTTTGCCGGCTGGCATTCTTGCGTCACTGGGCGCATTATGCATAAGTATTACAGATAACCCGGGGCCGGTTCATCACCGGCGGAATGGTATGCTGGTTTGCCTCCTCGTAAATTTTATTGTTACGGTTATTATAGGCTATTCACTTGGAAGCCCTTTTATAACAGGTGCTGTTATCCTTATTTTTTGTTTCATATTTTCTATGGCAGGTGTATATGGTTCCCGCGCAAATGCGATCGGGGTTTCTGCACTCATTATTATGGTGATCAGTTTAAATCACCATGTAGTGGGGATAAATATTTTATTGAATGCAATTTGGATTTTATCCGGCGGTGCATGGTATATTCTTTTAAGCCTTACCATACAGGCAATCAAACCATACCGTTTAACACAGCAAGCATTGGGTGACCTGATCAGTTCTACAGCAGCTTACCTGCGTA
>JBDTAN010000070.1:0-7079 GCA_039924585.1 Chitinophagaceae bacterium
CAAACTTCCCGATTGCTTCGCCCGAATAGCAATTATATTTTTTTAAAACATCCCGAACTTCTTCTAATGCCTTTGGCGCAACAGCGAGCATCAAACCGCCATTCGTTTGCGGATCAGGTAAAACAGAAAATGCTTCCATCACATTCACGCCTTTTCCAAAACTGATTTTTGCACTATAACTATTCCAGTTTCTGAAAGTTGCATCGGGTACAATACGTTTTTCAAGATATTGTTTTACGCCATCCATGAGTGGCAATTTTCCATATTCTACAATGGCTGAAAGATTTCCTCCCGCGCACATTTCAATTAAGTGACCTGCAATTCCAAAACCAGTTATATCCGTCATAGCATGAACGCCATCAATTTTAGATAATGTCTCACCGGCTTTATTCAAAGTTATTAATTGCTCAATTAATTTTTCTTCGTGCACATTTTCTATGACACCTCTTTTTATAGCAGTTGATAAAATGCCGGTACCGATAGGTTTTGTAATTACAATTAAATCACCTTCCTGAGCGCCATCATTTCGCTTCATGTTTTTAATTTCCAACCAACCATTTACAGATAAACCAAAGATGGGTTCTGTAGTATCAATGCTATGGCCGCCGGCAAGCGGAATACCTGCTTCTTTGCAAATTTCCCGTGCACCTTCCAGTACTTTTTGCGCCAGCTCCAAAGGTAATTTCCCGATTGGCCATCCGAGGATCGCTAATGCCAGCAAGGGTTTTCCACCCATCGCATAAATATCGCTGATTGCGTTGGCTGCCGCAATTCTTCCAAAATTATACGCATCATCCACGATCGGTGTAAAAAAATCTGTAGTTGCTATGAATGCTTCTGAATCATTGATTGCATACACGGCAGCATCATCATTGGTACCGTTACCGATCAATAATTTTGCATCCGATGAAGCCTTACTTCCTGCTAAAATATTTTCGAGATCTACAGGTGAAATTTTACAACCACAACCTGCACCTTTAGAATATTGTGTAAGTTTAATTTTTTCTTCCGCTTTATTTTTTACTGTTTCCATTTCCATTATTAAATTATTTAATAGCATTTTCCAGCAAGCCGGCATTCAATGATGCATCTGTTTTTAATGAATTGATTGTATGTAATTGCTCCGAAAAATTTTCCCTGTTCGGTAAATTTTTTAAGTAACATCGGTCATAGTATTTTAATAAAATTGAAAAGCAATTTTGTAAATCATCAGCTTCCAAAAATTCAATTGCTGTTTTAGTTTCTAATCCACCCAATCTTTTTTGAATACGTAAAATCGCATCAAGCAGGTGTTCTTTTTTATACTGGCCATACTCTTCCACGATATGCAATAACCTTTCTTCAAAAGGAATATCAATAAAATAAATGGGCGCAGCACGCATGCAATCATAAAATGTAGCAGGAATATTTAATGCACCAATGCGGCGGCTTTCATCTTCCACCCAAATTGTCGTTTCTCCATTTTCATACATGTTCCAAAGATCATCAGCCAATAAATTTTCAAACATTTCCTGGCGTGGTTGCGGTGCATCATCCAGGTTTCCAAAAGCAGAACCTTTATGTTTTGCAATTCCTTCCAGGTCAATTACTAAGTGATTTTTTTGCTGCATTTCATGCAAAATTTCTGATTTTCCACTGCCTGTATAACCACCTAAAATAAAAAGATCATATTTTTTTTCCAACTGTTCCAATGCCCAGTGACGAAATGTTTTGTAACCACCTTCCAGTACAAAAACTTCAAAGCCATATAAGTCTAAAAGCCATGCTACGGTTGCACTTCTCATACCGCCACGCCAGCAATGCACAATCATCTTTTTATCATTATTTCCTTCAAAGGATTTCGCCTTTTCAATAAGTGGTAACATTTTTTCTTTAAAAAAACCTAAACCGATTTCAACTGCGCTTTGATGGCTGTCTTGTTTGTAAGCCGTACCAATTTCTTTTCTTTCTTCATCCGTGAATAAAGCGAAACTATGCGCGCCGGGAATATGTGCCTGCTCGTATTCTCCCGGGCTGCGTACATCAAAGACAGGAACTGTTTTTCTTAATTCAAGAAAAGTTGATATGGAAATTTTTGTGGCGGCCATGCCGCGCAAAAGTAAGAAGGGCAGAGTGAATAGCTGCAATCTAAAAACCATTTATAAAAAAAATAAAGCAATCTGCATTGAATTAAATAAATTTATTGCAAATCACAAACAGGATGAATATGAAAAGTTCAATTTTTATTTTGTGTATGGCTTTAGCTTACACATCATTTTCCCAAACATTAACTGTTGAAAAAATTATGCGTGATACCAAATGGATCGGCACTTCGCCTTCCAATGCTTTTTGGTCAGTGGATAATCAAACTATTTATTTTAACTGGAACCCGGATAATCAATCCAGCGATTCCATGTATTATACGGATTTAAAAAGCATGAAACCGATCAAGGCCGATCAGCGGAAAGCCAGGATGGCAGAGGCTATGGCGCGCGGTAACTGGTCAACAGATTTTACAAAATTACTTTTCACTTACCAGGGTGATATTTTTTTATATAACATCAATACCAAAGATACATTGCGCATTACCCAAACAGAAGACTTTGAATACAATCCATTATTTATAAAAAATACTATGGCAATTGTTTATCAAAAAGGTAATAATCTTTTTTGCTGGGATTTTAAAAATGGCGCCACAAAACAACTCACCAATTTTATTGAAGGCTCAAAGTCTGCTGATAAAAAATTAAATGAACAGGAAGAATGGTTGAAGAAACAACAGTTGGAAACTTCCAGCGTGATCAAAGAAAGGCAAGATAAACATGATGCGCGTATGGCTGCAAATAATTCAATGAAAGATGCAGATACTTTATTTGATAATTACTTAAACGGAAAAGATATTTCCTACCTGGAACTCAGTCCCAATGCGAATTTCCTGGCTTATTTATTATATGAAGCGCCTGGTAATGCAAAGCAGACAATTGTTCCAAATTATGTAACCGCTTCTGGTTTTACAACAGACATTCATGGCCGGACAAATGTGGGCGCACCACAAGGCAGTTATTCTTTTTATGTGTTGAATATTTTGCAAAATAAATTACTGGAAATAAAAACGGATAGTATTCCGGGCATATTGGATCAGCCGGATTATGTAAAAGATTATCCCACAGTTTATGCAGATAAAAAACCGCAACCACGTGAAGTTGTCGTGGATATGTGTTCCTGGAATAAAGATGGAAGCCGCGCTGTGGTTGACATTCGCTCATTCGATAATAAGGATCGTTGGTTAATGGAGCTCGATCCTGCAACAGGAAAACTTACACTCATCAGCCGGCAGCGAGATGAAGCCTGGATAGATGGACCGGGCATTGGTGGCAGTTTTGATAATGGATCAACAGGTTGGATCAACAATAATAATTTTTATTTTGAAAGTGAAACAACAGGTTATGCGCAATTATATGTGTATGATTTTTTAGCAAAAAAAATAAATGCTGTTACAAGCGGAAATTATGAAGTGCAGGAAGTTGTTTTAAGCCGCGATAAAAATAATTTTTATCTGCTGACAAATGAAGGAAATCCCGGCATTCAAAACTGGTATAAGATCAATACAAATGGAAGTGGAAAAGTAAAAATCACGGATCAGAAAGGTGGTTACGAAATAGCGATGTCACCGGATGAAAAATATATTGCTTACCGTTATTCGTATCAAAATAAACCCTGGGAATTATATGTTCAGGAAAATAAAGCAAATGCCAAAGCGCAGCAGTTGACGCACAAAGCGATGAGCGAAGAATTTTTAAATTATCCCTGGCGCGATGCAGAGATTTTTACATTCGCAGCAAGAGACGGACAACAAGTTTCGGCAAGAATTTATCAGCCAAAAGCCGGAACAAAAAACGGCGCGGCAGTGATTTTTGTGCATGGTGCGGGTTATTTACAAAATGTAGATTATTGGTGGAGTTATTATGTGCATGAGTTCATGTTTAATAATTTACTGGCGGATAAAGGCTATACTGTTTTGGATATTGATTACCGTGGTAGCGCGGGTTATGGCCGCGATTGGCGCACGGGAATTTATCGTTATATGGGTGGAAAAGATTTGACTGATGAAGTAGATGCAGCAGATATGCTGGTAAAAAAATATGGCATTGATGCAAACCGAATTGGAATGTATGGAGGAAGTTATGGTGGTTTTATGACCTTGATGGCCATGTTTACAGCACCCGGAAAATTCAATGCCGGCGCGGCTTTGCGGCCGGTGACAGATTGGGCACAGTATAATCATGGTTATACTTCCAATATTTTGAATGAGCCTTTTAATGATAGTATTGCGTATCGCCGTTCTTCTCCTATTTATTTTGCAAATGGTTTGCAAGGACATTTATTGATTTGTCATGGCGTTGTGGATGAGAATGTACATTTCCAGGATGCGGTGCGTCTTTCACAAAGATTGATTGAGTTGGGAAAAAATAATTGGGAGATAGCGCCATACCCGGTGGAAGATCATGGTTTTGTGGAAGCCTCCAGTTGGACCGATGAATACAAAAGGATCTTGCAATTGTTTGATGAGAATTTGTTGAAGAAATGATAATGTTGTTGCTTATTTATTTCGGCTGCGTTCATTTCGGCTGCGCTCAATGATGGTCTCGTTTCTTGTTTGCATATGCCTGGATAACGATGACCGCCTTAAATTAAATTCTTGCTTATTACTTTTAACAAATAGATGACTTTATACAAATGATAATTACAATTCAACAACCTTATTATCTTCAGCAATGTTCCAGCGGAACATTTTATGGGTAGGAATTTTAATATTATGGAGTTCGTTCCAGGGGAACGATTTGTGCCAAAATAAATATGTAACTAAGCAACATAGTTGAAAAAATATATGTTTAATAATATGCCGACCAATTTGGTAATAATTTTTTTTGTTACGCGGAGGCCACGGAGAACCACGGAGAGACACGGAGTTAGGAAGAATTTTTTGTAAAAAAATAACCCATTCTTATTCATTGTTTCCAACAAATAAAAATGAGTTATAAAAAAATTAAAATCGTAAAAGAGAAAATAAAATCTTGAATCGAAATTTTAACCCCAAACATAAAACTAGAAACAGGGAATTTATTCATGCAACTCCGACTTCGGCTCATTTCGGCTCACTTCGGCGTCGCTCAGTGCAAGTCGCTCAGCCGGCATCAATTAACCAGGAACGAGAAACAAGAAACTATTCTTTCACCATCTTCAACCTCACCACCTTTCCTTCCTGCGCTACCTGTACAAAATAAGTGCCTTGCGACAGCGCCCTGATGTTCAAAGTTGCAGAACTGCTTTGTGTAAAATTCTGACTACTGATTTCTCTTCCCTGCATGTCGATAATTTTAATTACAGCGTTTATATTTTTATTTAAGCCTTTTACAGTTACCGTATTTTTTGCGGGGTTTGGATATAATGAAATAATACCATTATCATTGAACACTACTTTTACAACCGGGCTGAAAGTGTTGGTACCATTGGCCACGTTTTCTCTAATCCTATAATAGCTGATACCATCCAACGGACTTTTATCGGTATAACTATAATTACTTGCAAGGCCTTTTGCCGGAACAGAATTGATGCCTACATAATCATTTGCATTGCCACTTCTTTCAACTGTAAAAGATTTTGTACTGATTTCATTCAGTGTTTGCCAGGTGATGGTTACGGCGTCATTGTTTTGCACGGCTTTTACTTCTTTGAAATGGTCAGCGAGGACATTGTCACCGTTGAAACGTGCAACCAAAATATGATAATTTGAATGGCCAACTAATATAATTTTTCCTTGGGCATCCAAACAACCGGCACTACAAGTTATAGAGAATTCACCATTAGTAGTCACTTGCATTCCATTGACTGCAAAATCAGGATCCAAGTTTCCATTGTCCAGAAAACGAAAAAGTAACATAGGTATAACTCCCATATTATAATCAATCGCATTTCCACCCGCAATAAGTTTCCCATCTGGTTGCATCATTAAAGTACTAATCAGAGAATAATGATCCGGATATGAAATTACAATTGTTCCATTTGTCCCATAAGTATTATCTAAACTTCCATCTGAATTAAACCGTACCAAACCCATATCATAATTGTAATGAATATAATCACCTTCATGTCCTCCGCAAATAATTTTCCCATCAGGCTGCAGAATTATATCTCTTAATTCATTTGCCCAATCATCACTTCCCTGGCCAACACCAAAAGTATAAGTGGCTATTCCATTTTCACCAAAATTATTTTTTACACTTCCGTCTGAATTATAATTCATAATATAATATGAAGGCCTGCTGGAGAAAAGGCCGGAAGTACCCGCGGTTAATATTTCACCATTTGGTTTTAATTGACTAGCTACTGACGTTACGGCAACATCAAATTTTGTAATTACATTTCCATTTTCGCCAAAGCTGTTATCAATGCTTCCATTCGAATTAAAACGCGTTATAAAAGTCCTTAATCTATCATTTTCATTTTTACCTAATTCACCGGACACTATTATTTTTCCATCAGGTTGCAAGAGCATGGATTCTGCATAATCATATTTATCAATGTCCATTGTAGCAATTCCATTTATACCAAAACTGCTGTCTATACTACCATTTGAATTAAGTCTGACAACAATAATATCATAATTAGAATTTGCTTTCGGTAAATACCATCCTGCAAAAATAATTTTGTTATTTTCAACTTCGCTGATACCTATAGGATTTCCTGTTGCATAACCAATCTTCAATAAACTACTTCCATTATTTCCAAATTCTAAATCATTTGAACCATCCTGGTTAAAACGTTCAATAAGAAAATTGCCATAATATCCTCCAACTAATATTTTACCGTCCGATTGAATACTAGTCGAGTAGCCACCTGCGATATCTAAAGATGAAGCAAATCCATTATTACCAAAAGTGGGATCTAAAAAGCCGGGTTGTGCTTTCAATGAGTGTCCTAAAAAAGAACTTATAACAATGATTATTATATTTGATATTCGTAATAGCTTTTTCATAAAAATTAATTTAAATTTTTTAATAATTGGATTTTATATAAACTTTTATTTGCAGTTACCATTT
>JBDTAN010000071.1:0-2741 GCA_039924585.1 Chitinophagaceae bacterium
AAATGTCAATTTATTAAACCTTTTATTTATATCATCATACTGGTAAACCAAAAATTCAATTTTTACTTTTTTACCTCCCAGGTCCGGCATTTCTTTATAAGGAAAAAACAATTCCAGGTTTCTTGCACCGTCCTTATTAAAACTTGTATTCGTGCTTGGCAACAGTTTTAATTTTACATAAGTTGCCGCTACTTTATTCCAGCTATAGTTATCATTTTCTGTAGAAATATAAAATTTTCCATCTTCTGTAGTTAACCTGGCAATAAAATAAACAGTACCCAATAAAGCACTGGTACTTATATCAAATGATGGATAAATGGAAATCCCCTTTTTGATATTATCCTCCTTTACATCGCCGTTTTCGATGTTTGAAACGACAATTTTAGGGACTGCCAGTTCAGAGACATTTTTATCTTTGGGATACAATGCGGCTATTATTTCTTTATCACCTTCAGATAATTCATCATTAGATCCTACAGTAAATCCATCCTCCGTTTGCCAGGCCAGTACAGGATAATGCATAACGGAAAGCGGATCGTAACTGGTTCCGTTCGTATAAAAAATATCACTTGCTTCGAGCACATTAAAATCAACTTTCTCTTTATCCCAATGCTGGTATTTTGCATAATATTTATACACAGTGTCTTTATTCCATTTTATACCATTTGGATAACTTTGCTCATGCAGTAAACCCAAAGAATGACCAAACTCATGTGTGACGGTGCCCCGCATTGAATTATAATTCCATTTTCTATTTGGATCATTAAAAGCAACTGCATCATCATATAATTCTCCGTACGTGTAATTTTTGAAATCGATGCCTTTACTTTTCAGGTAATCAAGAAAAGGGCCGCCGTTTCTATACTCCTCCACATACGCCGGATAATCTATAAAATCGGATGTATCAAGGTTTAAGGTTTGCAAATATTGCGGCACATTATTGCAATCAATTCCGACGGAGGAGTTATGGCCCAGTTCATCCGCGCTTCCACCAAGTCTAACACGGATATTTGTAACAGGTGTATTGTCCGGCACAAACTTAAAAGTAATATTTGCATACTGTTCCCAGCTCTTGGCATATTGCATAATTAATTCACGCAGGCCATTGCTACCAATATTATCCATAAATTTTACAAGGATAACGTCTCCGTTTTCCCAGGTCAGGTCATTGTCGGCAACACTTCTGCCATTTGTTGTATCTATTGCTATTGGTTGCATATTTTTTCCCATAAGCGTTGTACATGGCGCCCTGGAAGGTATAGGGCCTTTGGGTAAATTTTGTGCCTGCGACATATAGTGAAGCGACATTGCCATCATCATTACTAAAACCTTTTTCATAATTACTGTTTTATTATTAAAATTTAATTTCAAAAAATTCATATTCATTCTGGTATTTATTTATCGCCAGTCGCCATATAAAACAAATGCGCCCCAATAATTCGGATGACTGAAACGCGGATCCTGGCTTAATTTAATCTGTGCCTGTCTCAACGCTTCAACTTTATCCATTGATGCAGAAGATGAAAGATTTTCATAAAAATACTGCATTAATAATCCGGTAGGCTCATCAGCCACTTTCCATAAACTGGCAACAACTGTTTTTACTTTACTTAATAAAAAAGAATTTGCCGGTGAAATATTCCAGCCTTTAATCAATTGCTTACTTACCGCGGTCTCACATGCTGAAAGTATAACCATATTACAATCTGAAATACCCAGGTCCTGAATTTCCCGCAAAGTTAAACGTCCATTATTACCATTGCTGCTATCTTTATCGGGTAATAATTTCAAATACGAATCCAGGAAATCGGATGAATAATTTAATACGCCATGCGTCGCAAAATGAATATACTTTTTATTGAGTAAACTTTTCTTCGCCATGCTCTCTGTTGCCCTTGAATCGGTATAAACTGTAGAATCTGATCCGAGTATTTTTCCAATTTCTTTTACTTCGGAAATATTGTAACTAAGTGTTGCATCCGGAACACCAAATGCAGCAAAAGAGGACATGTTCAATTTTACATTTTCACTTTTCACTTCGGGCTTAAAGACCGACATTTTGTTGGTATAAAAAATACTATACTCTTCTATCAGGAATTTAAAATTATTATTGGCCGTTTTTTTACCCAGGCATTGAAATGGCATATTACTAAAAACGCCGGAAGGTATAATGCATAACCTTTTCTTGCCACTTATTTTGTCTTCAATAGTTGCAATTAGTATATTATACAGTTCATTGGAAATATCCTTGAAGTCCGCAGCAGTTGCAGGTTCTGTCTCATCTGATGGTACCGATCTTAAAGATAAAGCGCCCGTTCCGGTTTGTTTGCCGGTATTTTTTATCGAGGCAATAAAATCCTTTATTTTCTGGCTTACATCGATGGTCATTGTATCCACCGAAAGCTTTTCATTGGTGAGCGTGAAAATCATTAAGTTGTTGTTATTAAGCAGGTACAATATAACTGCAACATCTTCCGGTAACTGACCTTTATAACCATTAAATTCATCGGCATTCGTCTTTGCGAAATAAATACCCAGTTCGGGAAACTCTGCTGTCATATCATTGACATAACTCGTGTATTTTGTTTCCTGAATTTCTATCTTTTTTAATGTTTCAATTTTTGCTTCACCGTCCTGCAATGCCAGTGTGTTTTCCAATGCTTTTTTAGCCTGTTGCATTGACAGTAATTTTTTCAACGCTTCATTTTTTACGTCATTGTTGGAAGAAGAAGAAATAGAAC
>JBDTAN010000072.1:0-2806 GCA_039924585.1 Chitinophagaceae bacterium
AGGATGTTTTTTATACAACAATGAAACGAGTATCGTATTAATGCCGACAGATTTTCCCTGGCCTGTTGCGCCCGCCATTAATAAATGCGGCATACTTGCGAGGTCAACGATAAAATTTTCATTATCAATTTTTTTACCGATCGCGATAGGTAAAGAAAAACTATTATTTTGAAATTTTTCAGAAGCTAACAAAGTTTTCATACTCACAATACTCTTCCGCACATTCGGCACTTCAATACCAATTGTTCCTTTTCCCGGAATGGGCGCGATGATGCGAATGCCAAGCGCAGCAAGGCTTAGCGCGATATCATCTTCGAGATTTTTAATCTTACTAATACGAATTCCCGGCGCAGGAACTATCTCATATAATGTAACTGTTGGTCCGACTGTCGCACTTATTCTTTGAATATGAATATCATAATTTTTCAGCGTGCTTAATATCTGGTTTTTATTCGCTTCCAGTTCATTTGGATCGTGTACAATTTTTTCACTGCCATGTGTTTCTAATAAATCAAGAGAAGGATATTTATAATCCCTCAGGTCAAGTGTTGGCTCATAATCTTTTTGAACATTTACTTTTTCTGGTATCACTTCTTCTTCCTCCGGAACTTCTTTTATTTCAAGATCCGGTGCGGGCTCATTTATTGAAGTCTTCGTTTTTGCAGGAATATTTAATTCTAAAACATCGGGCACTTCTTCCTCATCGTTTCTTTCAATAACAGAAAACTTGTGCAAGTCATCCGGTTCTGCATTGTCCATTTCCGGCATGATTACCGAGACATTTCTTTTCCCGGTATTTAATTTGTTGACTGGTAAAACGCTTGCTGTGTCTGAATCTCCCATCACAGGCATTATATTTTGCGCGTCTTCATCGTCAAAAAATTCATTTGTTTTCAACAATGATTCATCATCGAGTGGCAATAATTCTTTCTTTTCAGGCAACTTGAATTTGGGATTGAACTGCCAGATAAAATAGCTGCCAAAAGCAACGAGTAATAAGATTCCTGTGCCCCAATTGCCAATTAATTTAATTAACCAGGCGCTCATCATATTGCCCACCGCACCTCCCCAGGAAAAACCACTGTTTTGAAAAATGAATGCAAGTGTCAGACTAAAGATCAATAGACCGCCAATAACATAGCGAACATTCCGGCCGGTATTAAATACTTTTTTATCAAAGAGTAAATTTATTCCCAGTACAAAAAAGAAGGAACTAAGCAAGTAGCTGGCAATTCCAAAACCATTATCAATTAAGGAATAAGAAGTGTAAGCTCCTAAAACGCCCAGGAGATTATTGACTTTAATTCCATCACTGGAAAAAATATTTGTACCGGATCGGAATACAAGTGACTGGTCATTTTCCCAGGTAAACAAATAGGAAGTAAAAGCAATGAAAAGAAACAGGGAAACCAGTACGGAAATAGCGCCAAGAATTTTATGTGTACGTTCATCCCGTACCATATCTGTCATTGAAACAGTTGCTTCCTTCTCCAGCTTCATTTTTTGAACCGGTACTTTTTTACTTTTTGATTTAGTTGCCATTTTTGAATTAAGACTTGCAAATATAACGAGGTTCGTACAGAGATTGTTATTTGAAACTATGTAATTGAAGCAGTTTTGAAAACTTTTTTACAATAAAAGAAAGCAAATTACAGTTTCACCCAACAGCAATTTATTTCAACTAATTATGAATTATCTTGCGTGCAAAAATTTTTATAAGATGAAGATTGGTTTATTGAAAGAAGGAAAAAATCCGGCCGATAACCGCGTAGCGCTTACACCTGCTCAATGTAAATGGATCATGAAAAATTATCCCGAAGTAGAAATTCTTGTACAATATTCAGAAACGAGATGTTATAAAGATTCAGAATATCAACAAGCCGGCCTGGAATTGACTGACGATATTTCTGCTTGTGAAATAATTCTTGGCATAAAAGAAGTGCCCATAGAAATGCTGCTCCCTGGAAAAACCTACCTGTTTTTTTCACACACAAAAAAGAAACAATCGTATAATCAAAAACTGTTGCATGCATTAATGGATAAAAAAATTACGCTGATTGATTATGAATGTTTGGAACATGATGATGGGCAGCGCATCATTGGCTTCGGTTTTTTTGCAGGAATTGTCGGCGCACATAATGGTCTCATGGCATATGGAACGAGGACAGGAGAATTTGAACTGGGCCGTGTTTTCAAACAAAAAGATTACAGGCATTTAATACATAATTATTTTGGTTTAAAATTACCCAAAATAAAAGTTGCCATAACCGGCGGAGGCCGCGTGGCCAAAGGCATTGTGGAGATCATGAATATGATGGATATACAGGAAGTGGATGCTGATGATTATATATCAAAAACATTTGCTTACCCGGTGTATGTGCATTTAAAATCTGGTTCATTATATGCGCATAAAGAAACAGGGCAATATAAAAGAACAGATTTTCACGCGAATCCTGAAAATTATGATTGCCTTTTTCCACAGTATATTCCGCATACGGATATTTTAATGAATGGCATTTACTGGGAAAAAAATATTCCTGCATTATTCAGTATGGAAGATTTAAAAAAAGCTGATTTCAACATACAAACCATTGCGGATATTACAGATGATTATCATGGTAGTGTGCCATGCAACGAAGGTGATTCAACTATTGAAGACCCTGTATATGGTGTAGACAAACAAAGCGGCGAAAAGACAGCGCCCTATCTTCCGGGAAGCGTAGATATAATGGCAGTAGGCAATTTGCCGAATGAATTACCACGCGATGCGAGCAGGTTTTTTGGTGGGCAACTGATCAAATATGTA
>JBDTAN010000073.1:0-5860 GCA_039924585.1 Chitinophagaceae bacterium
CCCCCGAACTGAAAATAAGTTATGGCCTCACCAATATCCATAGCCGCGATCCCAATTTAAAATACTCCAGCGTACTTGATAAGCTACAATCTAGGATGATCGTTTTTACGATTAATTTGGAGGACTGAGGATAATTGTTAATGGTTAATTGTAAATGGTTAATGAAGAAAATTCATATAATAATACTTTTTATTAGTGGTAAAAATCTCTATTGCAATTACATGTCGATTATATCGACATGCCTATTCGATGTGTCGAAAATTATTAATATTTTCGACACATCAATATTTCAATGTATATATTTTTTCATCTGACTGAATTTAGCACTTTTAAAAAATTCTCTCAAATAAAAAATTAGATTTAAACTAAATTCCTAAAATCTATGATCATTATTTCTGAAACTTTAGTGTAATAAATATGAATAAACAAAGTCAAATAATTTTAAGGAGTTTGAGCATATTATAACATTGATTCTGGAAGCGAAAAGTCGCGTTTTTGTGAAAGCAAACAGTGAATTGGCTTTATTGTATTTCAATGTAGGAAAAATTGTTTCAGGAAAAGTGAATGAGGGAAATTGGGGTGACAATACGGTACAGGAATTAGCCGATTTTATTCAGACAAAAATTCCAAATCTTTCCGGCTTCAATCGTAGAGGTCTTTATAGAATGAAGCAGTTTTATGAAGCTTATTCTGATCCTTTAATTGTGACAACAGTGATGACACAATTAAAACTTACCGAAAATGAGGCATCTGAATTTGTGACAACAGTGCTGACACAAATTCAATGGACAGCTCATTTACATATTTTAAATAAAACAAAAACAAATGAGGAAAAGATCTTTTACTTACAATTAGCCACAAACGATAAACTTTCTGTAAGAGAATTAGAACGTCAGCTTAATACTGCTGTTTATGAAAGATCTGTTTTAAGTAATACAATAATGCTTAAATCTGACGGCAGAATTCCACGGGATCTATTCAAAGATCCATACATTTTTGAGTTTCTGAATTTACCTGAAGGCCACTCTGAAAACGATTTTGAAAAAGCTATTATTCAAAACCTGCAAAAATTTATTCTCGAAGTGGGCAAAGGCTTCACCTATATGGGTAACCAATATAAACTACAGGTGGGCAATAAAGATTTTTTTACTGACTTGCTATTCTATCACAGGGATTTGCAATGCATGGTTTTATTTGAATTAAAGATCCAGGAATTTGAACCTGAATTTCTGGGTAAACTAAATTTTTACCTGGAATCCCTTGACAGGGATGTAAAGGCCTCATGAAAATCCAAGTATTGGAATTTTGCTTTGCAAAGGAAAAGATATAGAAGTTGTAAAATATGCAATGGCCAGGAACACAAGCCCTGCTATAATTGCAGAATATGAAACCAAACTAATTGATAAAAAAATATTAGCAAACAAACTTCACCAGTTAGCAAATGTTTTGAATAGAGAAATTGAATAGCCTATTACGGAAATTCGATTATATTATAAAAGCCGTTTGGGTTATGAAACTTCTTTCAATAACAATTAATAATTTACCATTAACTATTCTTACAACCCTTTCACCACTTCCTCATTCACTTTCACCGGGTATTTTTCCTTTAATGCTGCCAGCCATTTTTCTTCCAGCAATTGCTGATAATCATTCATCACCAAACCTTTGGCATCTGCATAATTGCGCGGGGAATTTTCGGGAATCACATTGACTACCTGCATAAAAGTATAGGCATCGCCTCCATCATTTTTTTCAGGAGCAGTTTGATAACCTTCCTGCATAATAATGGGCGCATGTACGGGCAACTCGCCATTTTCAAAACGACTGCTATCAGCCAGCACTTCTGCACCATAATTGGCTATAACGGTCCGCCAGTTAGCAACATTATTTTTTAAGGCAGCAGCTATTTTATCCGCCATGTCTTTTGTTGGGGCTGTGATGGCAAGCGCACTAAAACCGGGCTTCCACGAATAATTACTGATATGGCCGAGATAATATTGATACAATGCAGCTGTATCATTGATCGCCGGTGTCCATACATGTTGATCCATCGAAGCGAAAATTAAATTCGCATCATTAAATTCCTGTAACTGTCCCGCAAAATCAGGATAAAAATTTTCCATGTGCGCGATATAATATTTTTTGACAGAAGCATTTTCAAAGTCGTGCATCAAAGCCTGGTAATCGCGCATGTTGGACTCCGGTTGTATGTGCTGATTCGTCGCAAATTCCAGCCAATTGGCTACAGTAATTTTTTCATTGCCCATTGAAAAAAGCAGCGTAGTATTTTGAATGCCTTTATAATTATCAACCGGATTATTTTGCAACCACGCACCTGTATAATTAAACAAAGTGGATGCATCATAAGGAGCCGCTGTGAAATGAATATCTTTTTTCCATTTAATCAATAAATTATCTTTTGCTTTTTGCACGCGGCTGTCCAGTGTTAATCGTTGTTGCAGTTCCGCCATTTTCCCCGCATCCGATTCATCTTTTAATACCGGAATAATTTCTTTTAATTTGAGAATATTAAAACCATATTCCGTAGCAAATGGTTTGGAAATTTCTCCGGGTGAACGCAAAGCGAAAACTTCATCTTCAAAATTATTGCTGAAGTCCCCAACGCGAATATCTTTGATCTCGCCATATATTGCGGAGGGTGCCAAATTATACATACGCATCATATCTTCAAAAGATGCGCCCTTCAATAAAAGTTGATACACAGAGTCTGCAATTTTTTGCTGTTGCATTTTTTCGGAAGCACTGTAAGATGGCGGTACAGAAAAAAGTATTTGCTGAATTTTGCGCATTCCTTTGGCCGGCCTTTCTCCGGCATTTTTAAAAATATGATACCCTGCACGGCTTTTTACAATGCCTGAATATTGTTCCTGCCGTAGTGCATACACATCATTCTCTATGGAATAAGGAAGCGTGAAAACGGTTATGTAGCCTACATTTACAGCCGAAGTATCCGAAGAATATGTTCGGGCAATTGCTTCAAAATTTTTCCCTGATTGCAAATCTTTATATGCATCCTGCATTTTTTTATATGCCGGCAAAGTATCTCCGTCATTGGGCACTTCTATAAAAACCTGTTGGAGTAAAATATCTTTTTGACTGCGTTCAAATGCCTGGTTCAGCAATGAATTAACATCAGCTTGCTTATTGATATACGTTTCTGCCAACTGGTTTCTGAAATTATCTGCATCTACTTTATAGCCATCTGTTTCATTCAGTTTTTCATCCAGCGCAGATTGAAGTTTGAGTTTGTAATCAATATACAAATTCAAATAGTTTTTTATTTGTTCTTCCCTGTTGCTCCCGGAAACCGGGCTTTTTTTAAACGCATCGAGAAAAGTAGTTTTATCTACTTTTTTATTTCCATAAGTAAAAACAGTTTGTGACTGCGCAGTCATTCCTGTTACACAACAAATGAGCAAAAAAATATTTGCCTGTAGTATTTTACGCATATGATAGAAGTTTCGTTAAGGTGTATTTTTTTTCAATTTTGATTCAATGATCTGGTCGTATTGGTCGAAGCTCAACTTTTTTGCGATGATCTTTTTATTTTCATCCAGTAAATAAGTCGTGGGTGTTTGTGTAATATCAAACAACTGGCGAAAATTTGGCCTGCCGGTTTGTTCGTCTTCCAACCTCGCCTCGCGGGTTTGCCAGGCGTGCAACCAACCATTTAAATGATGATCTGTAATAAATTTTTCCCATTCCGGTTTCGTATTTTCATTCGTGTTCACAGCGAATATTTTTACACCCAGTGCTTTCCATTTTGCCTCGTATAAAGAATCCAATTCCGGCACTTGCTCCTGGCAATGACTGCACAATGGATCCCAGAAAATCACGAAAGTAAAAGGCGCTTTGGTTGCATATAAAGACACCAATTTTCCGGTACTGTCCATTAGATCAAGTTGGGGTGCAGCATCGCCCAACTGGTTTGCAATGAGACTGTAGGCACGGTCAAAAATATATTTTTTCTGGATCGCATTCAGCCAGCTTGTATCGCCCTTGGAGAAATAATTATTGAATAAAAAAAGAAATACTTTATCCTGTCCCATAATCTCCGGATTAATATACCTGTCGGTAAATTTTGCCAGTAAATAATGAAACATTTGCTCATTGGAGCGGGAAGAAAGCAGCATATAATTTACGGATTCAATCACCGAATCCGGTTGTTGTGAAATATAATTATCGAGGTAATCATTGATCTTGGAATCAAAGAAAGGTGTATGCAGTAAACGGCCATCATAAAAATTGACATTATCCCAGAAATGATCTTTGACATATTGCCATGGATACGATGAATCCTTAGTGCCATCAGGCTTTACAGGCATTGACGGAAATGCCGGAACTTTCACCGCTTCAAATAAAATGGCCAGCATAGATTCCGGATGTTGCTGCACAATATTATTGCGGTATGTATTCATATCATCACTCAGCTTTTTTATTTGTCCCATGATAGCCGAGGAATCTTTTTTATTTTTTGCCGAATGTTTCATATCACTTTGCAGTGCATTGATCTTTGGTGCAACGCTTGTCAAAAAGCGTGAATAATCAGCAAATAATTTATTTTCTGCAGAACCTGTCGTTATCACATCAGCAAGACTTGAAGAATCTGTTTTAATGGTAAAATGTTGTGCGGAATCCATCAATACTTCGAATAATAATGTGCGCTGTGGTGATACTAAAAAATAAATGCCTTCATCTAATTTTTTATCGCCGGAAAACAAGCCTTCGCTTTTTTCATTCAGCATGCAGGAATCTACCAATGTTTTATTTTTTCCATAATACGTACCGAGATAAATCTTCGCATCCTTATAAGGTGTGATCGTCACCGGAATATAATAGCCATTCTTTGCCGGCATTGAATCCCGGTAATCGCGCGCTTCCGCGTTGGAGAAAAAGAAAATACAGGAGAAAAAAATTAAAGATAAAAAACGCATGGGTCAATTTTTTTTGACGAAAATAGATGTAAATCGGGCAAGGTGCAAGTTAATGCAATGTAAAAGAAAATAGTGCCACAAAGATTTTCCCCTTTGCAGGCAGACCATACCTTTGCGGCGTGAGAAAAAATAAGCCTTCTATAATTTTGCGCGATATACTGGTGGAAAACTATGCTGCAGAAGGAAAATCGCTTGCACGGAATGACGGCAAAGTGATCTTTATGCAGGGGGCTGTGCCGGGTGATGTAGTGGATATCCGCCTGACGAAAAATAAAAAAGACTGGGCAGAAGGCGTAGTAATTGATTTTAAAAAATATGCCGCAGAAAGAACCGAACCTTTTTGCAGCCATTTCGGAATATGTGGCGGTTGCCAATGGCAAATGCTTCCATATAAAGAACAATTAAAATATAAAGAACAACAGGTATTGGATCAATTAGAACGCATTGGAAAAGTTCCATTCCCTAATATTTTACCCATACTTGGCTGTGATGAAACGGTTCATTACCGGAATAAACTTGAATATACTTTTGCCACGCGGCCGTTTATTCCACCTGATCTTTTTCACGAAATGAAGTTGCGCGGCGAAATGCCGGAAAGTGCTGGTGTGGGTGGGTTTCATGCAAAAGGCATGTTTGATAAAATTGTAGAAATAGATATTTGCCATTTGCAATCTCCGCCAACAAATGAGATCCGGAAAGCTGTTGTGCATTTTTGTTTAATGCATAAGATTCCCTTCTATGATATTAAAAAACAGGAGGGTTGGTTGCGTAATATGCAAATACGTATAGCCACCACGGGTGAGATCATGGTGAATATTATTGTCGGTTTTGATCATAAAGAATGGCTCGATAGTTTATTAAATTTTATTCACGATTCATTTCCTTCCATTACCACTTTGCTATAT
>JBDTAN010000074.1:0-3220 GCA_039924585.1 Chitinophagaceae bacterium
GGCGCTGCATTAGGACTTGATAGCGGTGGTGATGAAAATGATTTTAATGAAGCCAAAAAATTTAATCCGAATGTGCCATCATTCAGCAGTGAAACTTATCCCGGCTGGTTGACACATTGGGGAGAAGAATGGGCGAGGCCGGATACGATTCAGCTTAAAAAAGAAATTACTTTTTTGTTGCAAAATAAAAAATCATTCAACTTTTATGTGATTCATGGTGGTACTAATTTTGGTTTTTGGGCGGGTGCAAATGGTGGCGGAAAAACATATCAGCCAGATATTACAAGTTATGATTATGATGCACCGATCAATGAGCAGGGAGGCGCAACGCCAAAATATTTTATGCTGCGAAATTTGATCAGTGAATATGCAGAAAAAAAATTACCGGAGATTCCGGCGCCTATTCCAACTATAGAAATCCCTGCATTTACGTTAAAACCATATACCACCATTTGGAAAGCATTACCGGAAGCGATTCATTCTCCACAACCAAAACCCATGGAATATTTTAATCAGCAAAGTGGTTTGATTTTATATAAAACAACATTGATCGGACATAAAAGTGGAAAACTGGAAATTAGCGAACCACACGATCTTGCTTTTGTTTATTTAAATGGAAAATTGATTGATACTATCAACCGGGATGGCGGAAGATGGAAAATAAATATTCCAAAAACGGATGTTAAAAATCCTGTTTTAGAAATTTTAGTAGAAGCGATGGGACGTATTAATTATGGTTCAGATATGACCGATCGAAAAGGCATTACAGACAGGGTAACTTTAAACGGAATGACTTTAATGGATTGGGAAATTTTCCCCATTCAGCTTGATGATAAATTTGTGACTTCATTGAAACCTACTTATCCTGAGGGTTACAGAAATGGAATTTTTTTCAATGCAGGCTTTGAATTGGAAAGTTTGGGTGATACGTATATTGATATGCAACATTTTAAAAAAGGAGTTGTATGGGTAAATGGCCACAACCTTGGCAGGTATTGGAATATAGGTCCGCAACAACGTTTATATTGCCCTGCACCCTGGCTTAAAAAAGGAAAAAATGAAGTAATTGTTTTTGATTTATTCGCTACAGAAGCTGCGGAGATTTCTGGTAAAAAAACGCTGGAATAAATCCTTTTTCTTAAACCATGAATTAAGGATTTGCAAACATTATTTATTCTATGTTTGTGATTCATTTTTTTACCATGAAAAACTTACTCTTATTTTTATTAAATGCTTGCTTGCTTTCCTGTAGCAATGATGTACCTGTTGTTCAGCATACAGATACCATTGCAGCTGCGAAAACAGATACCATTTTAAAACATATAGATACGATTGTATCAAAACCTCAGTTGCCCGATTCAGCAAAAGTTATATTCCTCACTTTTGATGACGGCCCATTAATTGGCACTGAAAATGTTGTGGATGTAATGAATCAACTCGCTGTACCAGCAACGATGTTTATGGTGGGCCTGCATACACAGGCTGATAAGGACATGCAGAATAGTTTTTTAATGGCGTATAATGATAATTTGTTACAGGTGTCCAGCCACAGTTATTCGCATGCTAATAATCACTACCGTTTATACTATCAAAACCCGGAAGGTGTACTCGCTGATTTTAATAAAAGCGCAGCCTTATTACATTTTCAAAATAAAGATGCACGATTACCCGGAAGAAATACATGGCGTGTTGGCGATCGCAAAAAAAATGATCCGGCAGCCAGTTCTCAGCAAGCCGCGGATTTGTTGAAAGAAAATGGCTATACACTTTTTGGCTGGGATATAGAATGGCAGCATGCTAATAATGGAGAACCTATTCAATCTGTTGCGCAACTCCTGCGCATGATCTCGAATGCTGTGGAAGATTCCACGCAATGTTTTACACGACACAAACTTGTTTTATTAAGTCATGACGAGATGTTTGCAAAAAAAGAAAACAAAGAAAAATTGATGGAGTTAGTGAATGGTTTAAAGGCGAAAGGATACAGGTTTGAGCTGATGAGAAATTATCCCCGCGGGTAAAATTGTTAACGCAAAAAGAAAAAATATTTATTTAAAATTTCGAAATATTGATTGAGTTAAACATAACTTTTTCTACATGAGGAGGATCATTTATTCCCAATTTTTTTTAGGCTATCTTTGAGGCCTTTGAAAAAAATATTTGCCATATCATTTCTACTTATTTATTTGTTCTCCACAACAGAATTATCTCAATTGTTGAAGATGCCTGTATTGGTACAGCATTTTATTGAACACCGCGAAGTGAATAGTGATATTACGTTTTGGCAGTTTTTAAACATGCATTATGCAACGGGTGATGTGAAGAATGCGGATCATGACAAGGATTCTGAATTACCTTTTAAAGCGCATGATAATTGCGTGGCATTTATCTCCAATGTATACCTGCCCACACAAAAAATTTCTATTACAAAACCTGTACGGATTTTAGAAAATAAACATTTTAAAACACCGGAACAGTTTCTGCTTTCTACCTTTCACTCCAATATCTGGCAACCGCCAAGAATTTGCTGATCATTTTTTAATTATTGATTTTTCAACGAATACAATTTGTTGAAACAGTTTTTATTTTTCATTAAAATGATTCCAAATTCATGCTTAATAAAATCATAGAATTTTCTATTAAAAATAAACTTATCATCGGGCTTTTTATTTTGGGCTTAATTGGTTACGGAAGCTATCAGTTCACCAAACTCCCTATTGATGCGGTTCCTGACATCACAGACAACCAGGTGCAGGTAATTACTATTGCGCCTTCATTTGGTGCCACAGACATTGAACGGCTCGTGACTTTCCCGGTAGAGCAAGCCAATAATAATATCCCGGGAATCAAACAAATCCGCAGTTTTTCAAGATTTGGATTGTCTTTGGTGACAATTGTTTTTGATGATAAAACAGACGTTTATTGGGCGCGGCAACAGGTTGCAGAACGGCTTCAGCAAGTGCAATCTCAAATTCCTAAAGGTATTGGAAATCCTGAACTGGGACCAGTTACAACCGGGCTTGGAGAAATTTATCAGTATGTGATTCGACCTAAAAAAGGGTACGAACAAAAATATGATGCTACTGAATTACGCACGATACAGGATTGGATTGTGCGGCGTCAATTGCTGGGTGTAAAAGGCGTTGCGGAAGTGAGCAGCTTTGGTGGAAATCTGAAACAATATTCTATCGAAGTTGATGCGAATAAATTACAATCGTAT
>JBDTAN010000075.1:0-11076 GCA_039924585.1 Chitinophagaceae bacterium
ACAAAAGATCCATTCGCAACAATTGCTGAGTTCAAAAGATTGTAAAATTTTTATTGAAGATTATTAAACCCTTCCTAAAAAATAACTTAGAGGTGTGCGTTTTCTTAAAAAAACCTTCAAAATATAAATACAAATGCACAAATCCTCAAAAATCCACATGGAACTTTACCTGCGCCAAATGGAGCAGTTGATTTCCGGTGGGAGCTGGCAGGGTGAATCCTTCCGCGAAAAATTAAAAAATATCAAGGAGCAGGATTTTTTTAGACAACCCATAGAAAGCATTCATAGTATTGGCGAAATGATTTGGCATTGTATTTATTGGAAAACTGTATTACTGGAGCGTTTCAAAGGAAATGAAAACTACCGGGATGAAACCGTGCATGCATTTAATTTCAGGAAAAGAGATGACTTAATGAAAGCAGGTATGCAACAATTACTGGATTTATTTTATACTACATCTGAAGAAATAATGCTGGTTTTGAAAACTAAAGACGATCATTTCCTGGCGGAGAAAAACAGTTCCGGCATTATAATGGAATTTTACGTGGAAGGAATTGTACAACATGATATTTATCATTTGGGACAAATTGGCCTGGTTCAAAAAATGCTTGCTTTAAACAAATAAGTTCAATCTATTCTTGTATGGATAAAATAAATATTGAAGAAAAATTTTCTCTTTTCAATGAGCTGTGGAATCCAAAAATCATAGCGGAATTAAATGGCCAGCAAATAAAACTGGCAAAAGTAAAAGGAAGTTTTGTATGGCACAATCATACAAACGAGGAGGAACTTTTTTACATCATTAAAGGTTGTTTAAAAATTGAAATGCATGATCAAATAATCACTTTAAATGCAGGAGAAATGTTTGTTGTTCCTAAAGGGATAGAACACAAACCTATAGCTGAAGAAGAAACATGGATCATGCTTTTCGAACCATCTGTAACAAAACATACAGGTGACATTTCGCATGAAATGACTGTGGAGAAATGTGAAAAAATTTAAGAGATTTTCATTAACTGATCTCTTTCAATCCCGCATAATTAAATGCTTCCATTGGATTCAATGACTCCCGAAAATTCTTTGCAATTGTATATGCTTCCATTTCATTTGCGCTCATTTTATGGCTGGCAATTTCCTGAATACGCGTTTCATCCAAATCATCACTGATCCATTCTGCCGCGAGCGCTTCTGGCAGAATCACCGGCATTCTTTTTTTAGTATTATGAATCTTTTCCATCAAAGAATTTGCTGCAGTTGTGATGATGGCAAAACTATCCACCATTTCCCCGGAATCCTTATCAGTCCAGCTTTGCCAGATGCCCGCCATAAAAAAATAAGGTACATTTTTCAACTTTATATGATAGGGATATTTCACCGCCGTCTTCAATGGTTTACCGTTTTTGCCAATTGGAAGAACATGCCTCCATTCGTAAAAACCGGAAGACAATACAAGGCATCTTCTTTCTAATGCAGCATTTCGAAATATTTTTTTTGTCAACAAAATTTCTTCTCCAATAGCATTCAGCATAATGAGTGGAAGTTTGAATTTTCCATCCTCCATTTTAAATCCTTCGCGCATTTTTTTTACCGCTTCGCGGTTGCGCAGGTAAGGCGGAATAAAACCCCACTCCAACATTTTAATTTCCCATGTACAATCTTTTGCAGGAACAATAACAGGCCATTGCGGATAATCAAATCCGCTTTGTACATCTTTGAATAAATCAACCTGTAAAGGCTTTTTATCAATGCCTTTTAAATGAATAATATCAGTGGCTTTTATCTTAATCGCGTTGTAATAACACATAAAAAAATGTGGTCAAAATTTTATTTGACCACAAATTTAAAAAAAAACTTTCTTAAAAATTAAATGCAAGCCTGGCGAAAATACGTGTTCCATCTCCGCCCATCTGCACGGAATCCCATGGACCACCGGTTTCATTATTAAATGCCCAGTATTTTGCAGTCTGAACAGCGCCAAGACTTGGATGAACATTTAAAATATTGTCCGCTCCAAAATACAATGTGAATGCCGGATTAAATTTATAACTGAAGAAAAGATCAGTTACCACTTTTTCATGATATGGGTAAACATCCGGCACATACTTATTGGGATCCTTGTCTGTGGGAACCATTGGATTTACGCCAAGGCCATCTTCTCCATAACCCAGTAAAGTAACGGATCCAAAATAAGTAAGCCTCGTCCCAATGGAAAATTTATTGATCGTGTATTCCAGGTTCAAAGACATTTTAGTGTTTGGCGCAGAAGCTAACAGGAATGCCTGTTCGCGGTCACTATAAAAAGTTTCCTGGTGATCTTTGGTATCATTCAATTTCGCGGGAACATTTATTTTATCAATAGTCATATCCTGGAAATTAGCTGTAAGCAAACCGCGGAAAGCCTGGTTTCCCCAATGTGTGTTATAATCAGCAACAAAATCAACTCCTTTATTAGTAGTGTTTACTGCATTGGCGAAAAATTGTGCATAGCTTACATTTAATTGCTGCATGGCTGCAATTAAAGCAGGATCAAGTGTGGCATCATTCGCATCAAACTGGCCACTCAATACAACCCTGTTTTTTATATTTACAATATATCCATCTACAGTAATACTAAAGCCCGGCATTGGTGTAAGTGCAATTCCTATACTACCGGTCAAAGACTTTTCCTGTACCAGGTCAGGTATGCCTGCAGCCCTTGTAATTGGACTATAATTTGGTGCAATTTTCACTTCATATAATTGCTGTCCCTGCACAGTTGTAAATGTAGAACTGAAATTTATTTGCTGCAAAGAAGGCGCACGAAAACCTGTACTGAAAGAACCGCGCAAATTAAAATGATCAGTGAGTTTATACCTTGTTGAAATTTTATAATTACTGGTAAAACCAAAGTCACTATAATTTTCAGCACGAATTGCGGCACCAATTAAAAAGCGTTTTGTGGCATCCAATTCCATATCTACATAACCGGCAAAATTATTCCTGTTTGCTTTTATGGCATCCCCCGGTTGATAACCTGGAAACCCTTGTGAACCGGAAGCTTTAGCCGGGTCATAGTTTTTATATGACGCTTCTTCACCGGAATACAACTGGTATTGTTCAAAGCGGAATTCTGCGCCTGCGGCGAAATTAAAACCGGCTGCTACATTGGGCATTTCTTTACTAAAATTCAGGTTGGCCGTATTTTGTAAAAAATTAAAACCACCATCATCAAAATGATTTTTTGTAGCGCCCAGCGATGCATTAAAAGTTTGGTCGCCATAGAAATGAAAATTATTTCTGCCAATGACATTACTAACGTCCCAAAGCCAGTCACCTGCAGTTTTTCCCCTTATACCAACTGCCATTGACATATCACTTACATGTGTTTGAATATGCGGGTTAAAATAATACGTGCCATCGTCTGCTATCATCGTAATTCCCGGTACATAAATCACGTCTCCATTCGCATCTGTTGGCGTTCTTTTCCAGCCATTATCATCCGGGTTTGCAGAAAAATTTCTTGTAAATGCATACGCATCAGAAGTCTTATAATTGTATCCGCCAAAAGCATAGAAAGTAGTTGTTCTTTTTTCATTCAAAGGCAATTCCATATTCAGCATACCACCGCCTTCTTTCAATGAGCCATCTCCAAAAGCACGGCGTACATTATTGATGGGCAAAGAGTATTCGATATTCGGCGTGATCTTATTATTCAACACTTGACGAAATGTTTTTTGATTGGCCAATACATCAGCGGAGAGATTGATGAAGCCATCTCTTTTACCCACTTTAAAACCATAATTTAAACCAATTGTTCCGGCATTGCCATCCACTTTCCCCTGGTAAGGATATTGACTGGTTTCCTTAACAGCCCATGTATTAAAACGATTATCATAATAACCTGAATAACCAATATCGCCCGTTAATTTCCCGGTCGATTTTTTTAAAATAATATTGATTACACCCGCAATAGCATCCGAGCCATATTGCGCAGAAGCTCCATCGCGTAAAATTTCTACACGGTCAATAGCCGAAACGGGTATTGCGTTTAAATCAGTTCCGGAATTACCCCTTCCTCTTGTGCCAAACACTGCCACAAAAGCCGTTTGATACCTGCGTTTCCCATTGATCAACACTAAAGTCTGATCACTTCCCAGTCCACGCAATGTGGCGAGGTCCACATGATCCGCACCATCACTTCCACTTTGTTTATTATAATTAAATGAAGGCGCAGCATAATTTAAAATAGAAGTGAGATCCATTCTCGCTGTTGGAAGTGTAGCCTGGTTTACATTGATCACATCTACGGGAACAGGTGTTTCTGTATTAATCCTGCCCGGCCGCCTTGTTCCGACCATTACAACTTGTCCCAGTTCCTGGATGGAAGGCACGAGTTGTATGTTTAATGATGTGAGTCCGTTTGGTGAAATTGTTTGAGACGAATATCCAATATAACTGACCAATAGTTTGTCTTTGGCGTCTGCAGTAATGCTGAACATCCCCTCTTTATTTGACGTAGTTCCCATACCACTCATGGTGTTTTGAACTGTCACGCCTTCCATGGGCGTATTTGTAGAAGCATCTGTAATCTTTCCGGAAATTGTTTGTTGTTGAGCAAAACTTGTTGCGCCAAGCACAAAGCACATGCTAAGAATTAGTATTAATTTTCTCATAAATAATTAGTTTGAAAAGCAAATTAATATGAAAACTTCAAATGTTCACTTTTATTTTTACACGCTTAAAAATGTAATAAGAAGAGAGCGCTGAAATCAAAAAATCTTTCAAAAAAAATGGAACTATTTTTCAAACATTTTATCGATATAATCTTTTCTAAATTCCAAAAAAACAGGTATGCCGGAAGGTGTGATATTGGGATTTACGCATTCAAATAAAGATTGAATTAGCGCTTGCATTTCTTTTTGCGGAAGTGCATCTCCGGCTTTTACAGCGTGTTGACGCGCGAGACAACGAGTGAGTTTTTCCCTGGTACTCAATCTTACATCGGAGCCGGAATGTTTGTATTGATCAAGTAAAGTTTCAATAGCATTTTTTTCATTTCCCACCGGAATATCTGCCGGCGTTCCCTGTATCAAAAATGAATGATTGCCAAAAGGCTCAACCTGGTAACCTAGTTCCAGCAAGTCCGTCAAAAGACTTTCTAATAAAATACTGTCATCCGGCGTGAGCTGTAATGTTTGCGGGAAAAGGCTTTGCTGGATTGAGGCTTTTTTTTCTTTAGAAAAAGAAATAAATTTTTCGTATAAAATTCTTTCATGTGCCAACTGCTGGTGTATCAACATGAACCCACTTTCACATGCTGCGATGATATACGTTTGATGCAGTTGCATCAATGGAGTATCCGTCAACACTTTTTTTTCTGTATGCCGTATGGGTAAAATTTGTTGTGGCGCCTGCGGTATTTCTGCGGGTATAAAAAAATCTTTCCAGTTTTTTAAATTACTATCCGGTGAAATTAAATGCGCCTGGTTTTTTTGCGTAAATGCCTGGTACATTCCGGAAGAAACTGCCTGCTGTTGTTTTTCTAAACTGAATGGCTGGTTCACAGCATCCAATTGTTGAATTTCCGCATTCAATGTAAAATCAAGTGATGGAGAAATACTAAATTGAGCCAGCGCATGTTTGATGGCTGCTTGTACAAATGCATACATTATTTTTTCATCTTCAAATTTTATTTCCTGTTTTGTGGGATGCACATTGATGTCCACTACTGAAGGATCAAGATCGATGTATAAAACATATAAAGGAAAACTGTCTTTGGGAATCATATCCTGGAAAGCGCTCATCACTGCATGATTCAGGTAAGGGCTTTTGATAAAACGGTTATTGACAAAAAGATATTGGTCGCCACGCGTTTTCTTGGCAGAATCCGGTTTTCCCGTAAAACCATAAATATTCATGTAATCGGTTTCTTCTTTAACCGTTACTAATTTGGATGCATAATGATTACCGAGTAATTGTAAAATGCGTTGTTTATGCGGACCCGGATCAAGGTGAAAAACTTCCTGGCCATTGTGCACGAGCGAAAAAAATATTTTGGGAAATGCCATCGCCACGCGCATAAATTCTTCAATGATATGGCGCATTTCTGCGGCATTACTTTTCAAAAAATTGCGCCGTGCGGGAACATTGAAAAATAAATTTTTCATACAAATATTCGTACCCACAGCACTGGCGCAAGGTTCCTGTTTTGTCACCATGCTATTCTCCACACTGAGCATTACACCCAACAAATCTTCTGCCCTTCTTGTTTTCATTTCCACCTGCGCCACCGCAGCGATGGAAGCAAGCGCTTCACCACGAAATCCCATGGTGCGGATATGAAAAAGATCATCAATATTTTTTATTTTACTGGTTGCATGCCGCTCAAAGCAAAGCCGGGCATCGGTTTCGCTCATGCCCTTTCCGTTATCAATAACCTGCACCAAGGCTTTACCTGCGTCTGCAATGATCAGTTGAATATTCGTTGCTTCTGCATCCACGGCATTTTCCAACAATTCTTTTACCGCGCTTGCGGGGCGCTGAATCACTTCACCGGCGGCAATTTGATTGGCAATGTTATCAGGCAATAATTCAATAATATCAGTCACAACAATTTTTTAATCGGGCTAAAAATACGCATTAAATTTTCCCTGAATTGTAAAATATAATTTGCGTTAGCTATAATGGTTTTAAACAAAAAAGAAGTTGCCTTTGGGGCAACTTCTTGATTATTTCTATTTAAAAAATTACTGCTTAATAAACTTAGAACTGTATGTTTCATCTCCATCAGCTTCCGTGATCTTTACAAAGTACATGCCTTTGTTGAAGCGCTGAACATTGATCAAAGTATTGCTTTGAGTGATCTTTTGTGAAACCATCACTTTGCCATTCATATCATAAATTGAGAGTATATCCGTAGGAGCAAATTTTGGAATATGCAATGTAAGCATGTCATGAACCGGGTTCGGATAAGCGACCATATCCATTGATTCTTCCGTAACTGTTGTTTGTGAAAATTTAGAAGCACTTCCTAGGCCAACATTCAAAGTATAACACTGTGAACTGCTTGCGCCACTGAACGGTGTTACTTTTGCATAATACAAACCAGGCGTAACTGTTGTACTGATACTTTCAGCCAATGTTCCGCGTTTTTTTGATCTAGCGATCAGCGTTTTAGAACTATTGTATAAAAGCAAATCAAAGTCAGCAGCCAGGTTATTCAATGTGATATTTATTGTACCGCCATTAGTAATAGTAAATGAGTACATGTCTTTATCTGTACCTGTTTGAAGCGTTCCATCTATATCTGTATTAAATGGAATAGCAACTGCCTGAGCAAAGTTTTTATGTACGGTCACGTCATAGATGCCCGGGCATTGTGAAGTGCCACTGGTGATCGTGAAATTTGTATTGGATATATCGAAAAATATATTTCCAACAGCCTCCACTTTGATACGACAATTAGATGAAGGTGTATTTGGAATCATCAAATTTTCAGAACCGTCATTCGCTGTACTTGCAGCTAAGACAGTAGGGAAAGTGAGTCCGCCATCTGTACTGAGCGATATTTTTACATTACTGCAACTAACAGCACCGGTATTTGTACTAGCTACATCCCAGGTAATTGTTTGATTAGAATTTCCTGCCCATGAAACATTCGTATTTGGCTGAGTTACAACAAAAGGACCTGAAGTATTTACAACAGTTACCACTGCATCCGCGCTTTTGTTATTTCCACCACCTGCATGATTATCTCTAACAGTAAAACGGAAATTCAAAGTCCTGTTGATAGAAGGTAATACTTCCCATTGATTGGTATTTGTACCATTTAGAATGGAAGCAAGTGTGGGGAAAGTTCTAACAGGAGATGTTGTTGGAGTATAAGAACGGAAAACAGGGCCTGTGGTTACCGTGGAGTTTGGAAATTTATTAGAAGTACCACTGAAGTACCTGTCATTTTGTTCCCAAACATAACTCAAAACATCTCCACCATCTGCATCAGTACCAGAACCTGTCAAAGCAAAAGGCGTGCTTTTTGGAATAGTGTAATTAGCTCCTGCATTAGCAGTAGGTGTAGCATCACCAGTGCTTGTAACAACACCGCAAGCGCCAACACCAGTTTTTGTATACGCTGTGATTTGCTGAATGCTGATTGCATTAAAATAAGGATCACTGTGCGGCTGTAAATCTGTAGAGCCGGTGATACCTGCATAACCCATGATCGTAGATCCGCTGCCGGGTTCAACCTGGGCGATTGTATTTTCATTATTAAAATCAAATGTATGATTCGCGCCGTATTGGTGGCCCATTTCATGTGTCCAGTAATCCACTACTAATGGATCGCCTGTAACATCGGTATGTGCACTGAAGCCACTTCCTTTGCTACCAGTTTTACACACACAACCGATACAACCTGCATTGCCATTATTAGAACTAAAAGTGGCAACATTCGCAATAAGATGGCCGATATCATAATTGGCATTGCCGATCACATTATCACATGTTTGTTGTGTTTTACTGTTCCATGAATTTACACCAGTCCATGGATCTGTATTTGGATCAAGATAAATAAGGTCAGTTTCATTGGTTACAAATTGCATGCTGATGCCAAAATCTGTTTCATATATACCATTGGCACGTACGAGGTCTGAAGTGAGGTCGGCCAAAACAATCGCTTTCTTTTGTGCATCTGTGCCGCCGGCACCATTTAAAGCAGCTACTGAAAATTCACCGGTAACACAAAGTGCCAGGCGATAGGTACGTAATTTACTGTCATCTGCACTCATATTTGATACTGCATTTCCCTGGAAAGGCTGATCAATCACTGCTTCCATGCTGCAATCAAATACAGATTTTTCTTTGGATAAATGATCGCGGTCAAATACAATATAGTATTTATTATCGCGGTCAACCGGGTTTATATAAATAGTCTTACGATCCGGGGAAATAACCATTGCATGAAAACCCAATGGCGTCATATCAAAACGGATAATTGATCCCGGATGTGTAATTCCCTGTCCTGTATACGCGCGAATCTCCGGGTGTTTTGCCTGCAATTCAGGTGACATCACCGAAGCTTCCACTACGCTGAAGGATTCCAGTGAACCATCCGAAACCGGGATAGTAATAATGAAATTCGATTTGGATGCGCTCGTCGTTGTATTGGAAGGCGCCTGGCGGAGCATGTTTGCCATTGCATTTTCATCCAATGAATAAGACAGGAATGCATCCGGTTTATAATTTTTGGCAAAAACATTTTTGCCTGTTTGTGTAAGCGCGGATTCATTGACAGACCGCCATACAGAAGATTTGTTTTGCGCATTCGCGGAGAAAAATGTTCCGCCAAAGATTGCCGTTACCAGCAAAAATTTTTTCATAAAATTTCTTGATTTTTTTAATTGAAAGGTTATCGAATGGAAAAGAAAAACAGCACAAATGTTTTTAAATAAACTAATAAATCAATGGATATTAAAAAAATAGCGCAAAATTTAATGTTAGAATGCGTATTAAAAAAATATGGGAAAATTAAATGTTAGCATGTTCCTGGTAAGCACAACGAATTCACGCATTACGTAATAAATTATTATTTTTAGACGTAATACATTTATCATGAATACTAAACTCACATTAAATCTCGACAAATACGTCATCGAACAAGCCAAAACCTATGCGAAAATGAATAGTGTTAGCCTTTCAAAACTTATCGAAAACTATCTTGATTCATTGACAAAAAGGTCAGAGAAAAAATCCAAAGTTAGTCCGTTAGTGGAAAGTTTGACCGGAGTAATTCAAAGCGGAAACTATGGTGACCAAAAGGATTACAAAGATTATATTTCTAAAAAATACTTATAATGGAAAAATAGTTAGTTGAACTTTTTGTTTCTGCACTGACATTTACAAATATGCATTATTTATTAATTAAATATCAAAAGCTAGATGAAGCGCGAAAAACATTAATCAAATTTAAAGTATTAGTAAAAGTTTCTGCATTAGATGAGGGCAATAAAACGAGGGCTTACATGCAGTTTTTCATAAGGGGCTGACGAAAAAACGATGAGCTTTTTGTTCAATTATTCAGCAGCAGTTCCGGGCGGAAAAAACGTTGTTAAGTGATAGAATATACAATGCACTTTTTATTATAAATTTGGCAACAGTTGGGCGGGGGGAAAGGAATTCTATTTTCCCACCTGCACAAAGCCGTAAAAGTAAGCTCTAATACAAATGAAGATTCTACGCATAGTTGCTTTTTTATTTATCTATTTCACTATAACTTTTTTGTGGTTGTTATACGACCGGCGAAAACTTTTTGGCAGTCCACAACTTTTTGGCAGTCCAATAATAGAAGTTCTTCAACTTCCTGCTATTTGGATTTTTCCTATTTTAATGATTGTTGCCGGACTACTTTTTACTATACCTTATTCATATTTTAGAAAGACAAAAACCAGAACTTTCATTTTGGGGCAACTGACTTGTTTAGGCATTACGACTCTGCTTTTCCTTTATACATTTATTTCTGATTTGCAACATGAAAAACAATTTGGAAATTTTGAAAATAACAGGGCGAATAGAGACAACACTTTTTTTTTGGCTGACACAATTTATCAGATAAAAGCTTACGATGCTTTGGAAAAAAATTTTTCTGACAAAAACTCGTTTAGAATTACAGATTTATTTAGTGATACTAAGGATACTGTAATAAACTCACTTTCCACTAAAGTGCATATCTCTTGGTTTGAATATTATCTAAGTGAAGATCCAAAGAAATTTTTATGTGCAAAGTATCTTGTTTTCAATGATACAATAATGACTGAGTATATAAACAGCGACGCAACAAAACAATTAGATTTTAAAAACAGAAAAATGTACAAGGACAGTTTATTAAAATTTGTGGACAGTGTAATTAATTAGTGTGCCACAGCTAACATGAACTGTGCAAAAAACCAAATAAAATTTCAACTTTTTTATGACCTGGCTGCACAATATTTCGGTTGATTCATAGTTGCATTTTTTGCCACTGCATAAACCTGTTAAAAAAAGATGACCATAATCTTCCAAAAATATTTTAAATGTATTTCCAGCTTATAAAATAAAAAAAAT
>JBDTAN010000076.1:0-2873 GCA_039924585.1 Chitinophagaceae bacterium
CGACGCGTGGTAAATGCTGAAGTGTATAAAGTCTTGCTTTCACCGGATGCGTACCTCGCTCCTGCTACTGCATTTTTTTGTCAGCCAATCTCTGTACCACCTGAATATAAAGAGCAATATAAAAGTGCATACCGTGCAAAAATGTGGGTAAGCAATTTAAACAGCGCCTACTTTATTTATAATCCAGCGGGAAACCAGGCGCTGGAAGATTTCCAGGAAGAACGTTTTCAGCAATTACGTAAAGTGACAAATTATCAAGGCGTTGATAAAAAGTTTCTCGATTACTATACGTACATGCCTGCTGATAATGACTATGACAGCATTCGCATTCTCGCACAAGAAATAACTGCGAACGCTAAAACGCCCATGGATAAAATGGTCGCGATACGGGATTACTTTTTAAGTAAAGATGCTTTTGGCCAGCCATTGTTTGCTTACTCTGATAACCCGGGAATTCCAGGATTACCGAGTGCTTCAAAACTTAATTATTTTCTTTTTCAAAACAGAAAAGGTTATTGTGCGTATTTCGCCGGCGCTACTTTATTTATGTTACGCGCACTGGGAGTTCCATCACGCGTTTCTTCCGGTTTTTTAACGGTAAATAGAAGCAATAAAAATCCGGGATGGTATTGGTTTTATGAAGACCAGGCACATGCATGGGTGCAGGTATTTTTCCCGGGTTATGGCTGGATGGATTTTGATACAACTATTCCGGATGTAAATACAGAACAGTCGCCACAGCCGGATGGTACACCGCCGTTAAACCTGCAACAGCCTTTGTTTGTAGCGGATGGAACTATTTCAAGTTTGGATACTTTGCATAAAATTATTTCCTTGTCTGTAAAAAAATTACTGTTTCATGATCAAAATTATACGGCTTCCACAGCAGTTGATATTTCACTGGATATTTCACTCGCTTCTATCAGTCGCGATACAGGAATTGTAACGATGCAATCATTGACAAAAAATATGCATATCACGGCAGCATCTTATGCAGAAGTGTTGAAAAATATAAAGGCAACAAGTACGGATAGCGTGGCTTCTATTTTCAAAAAATTAACGCAACCAGTTCCTGTTGATGAAATAAAAATTATTGATGAAACGGCAGCTAAAGAAGCAGCCAAAAAAGAAAGTGAAAACGCTAAAAGTTTTGACTGGATTCAATTTGCAAAAATTGCAGGAATGACAATTTTATTTTTAATCCTTTTACTATTTTTATTTCCTTTAATTACATGGCTTATTTTTGATACACAAGCGAAGTCTGCAATGCCGGGAAATAAGAAAGCATTTCTCATCAACAGGGCATTGAGTTTTTATTTAAATCAATTAGGATATAAAAACATAGAAAAAAGTCCGCATGAATATGCGCTTTCATTAGATCAGCAATTTGGAACGAAGATTACTACATTCAGTGATTTGTATCAACAAATAAAATACAGTAAAATGGAAGCAAATGAAGCAGAAAAAAATTCAATGCAGCCATTTTATAAAAGCACCATAAAAAATATTAAAGAAAAAATATCTTTATCAAAAAGAACAGTTGCGTTCTTAAATATAAGTAGGTCATTCCAGTTTTTTAAAAAAATCAAAACAGATACACATGGAGCATGAAATTCAAATGCAGCAGGCATTAGCAAATATCCGCGCACTCGCTGATAATATCGGGACAGTTATAAAAGGTAAACAGGAACAGGCAGAATTTGTAATAACAGCTTTGCTTGCCAAAGGCCATATTTTAATGGAAGATAATCCCGGTACAGGAAAAACAGTAATGGCTAAAACCCTTGCCAGTTCTATAACGGGGAAAGATGAACAAGGTTCTGCAAATTTTAAAAGAATTCAATTTACACCGGATTTGTTACCCATGGATTTGTTGGGTACAAATATTTTTGATGATGATAAAAAAGAATTTATTTTTAAAAAAGGTCCATTGTTTTGTAATATTTTATTGGCAGATGAGATCAACCGCGCATCACCAAAAGTCCAATCCGCATTGTTGGAATGTATGGCTGAAAACCAGATCACAATGGGCGAAACAACTTATAAACTGGAAAACTTATTCTTTACAATTGCTACACAAAATCCAATTGAAATGGAAGGTACTTATCCCCTTCCTGCTGCACAGCTCGATCGTTTTTTTCTGAAAATACATTTTGGTTATGCCGATGAAGAAACAGAATTATCTATTTATAAAAATTACCTGGATATTCAACACAATCTTGAAAATGTGAAGCAGGTTTTGGGAATGGAGGATATTTTATTTTTACAAAATCAAACTGAATCTGTTTTTATTCATGATGAATTAATAGCGGCAGTGCGCAATATTATTTGGGCTACAAGAAAACAACCCGATATTTTATTGCCTGCTTCCACGAGAAGTGGTATTACGTATTTGAAATGTTTAAAAGCGTATGCATTGGTAAAAGGCCGGAATTATGTTACGGAGAATGATTTGAAAACCCTTTCCACGCCTGTATTACAGCATCGTCTAATATTCAGAACAAAAGATGCAAAGGACAAAGCGTTGGATGCAATACTTGATGTAGAATTAAACAGGTTGAATAAATTATCTATACAAGTGGCACATTCCTGATCTTATGAAGCAACAATTTTCTTTACATATTATTTCCACATTCATCTGCATTATTCTGCTGTTATTTCTTTGCAATAAGGGGTATGCACAACAGCAAAGCGCAGCTCGTTATGAAATAGATGCAAAGAGAACGGATGTGCTTCCAACAGATAAAGATGCGTTGCCGAGAAGCCGCGAATTCCTGCGATTAGATAGTACGTATTATGTTGGCTGGATGTATGAAGGCATTTATAAATTCAACCGCAGCGCAGATTACCTGGGTTATAAAAATGCGCTTGTG
>JBDTAN010000077.1:0-4584 GCA_039924585.1 Chitinophagaceae bacterium
GGCATTTTAATGAGCTTCACTATTTTAGCAACTGTACCCACTTCGCAAAGATCCTGGAAACCGGGCTCTTCGATGTTGATGTCTTTTTGAGAAAGCACCCCAATCATCTTATGATTTTTATACGCATCATTTACAGCTTTTATGCTTTTATCACGGCCAACCGTGATCGGCAAAACAACACCTGGAAACAAAACGGTATTGCGTAAAGGCAATAATGGAATAATATCCGGGATGACCAGGTTTTCATCCTGCTCATCATCATTTTCATTGATGGGAATAATATTTAAAAAATCCGCTTCATCTTCCATTTTTAAAAAAAATTGATCCTTCATATTGTTGTTCGTTATAACGTCAATTTGGCATAAGCCAGTGAAAAATACTTTATTTATTAAAGTACAGCATATAAAGTCAATTAAAATGCCAAAGCAGAAAAGCACTTATTTCAGATGTAAATGGCGCAAATTGGCGCAAAAAAATACATACGTATGACGGATGTATTTTAAATAGATTTATAAAAAGATTACAGCAATCTAAATCCAAGACCCAATTGAATTTGCTGGTTTTTCCATTTTTCTTTATTATCAATTTCATTGATATTGCTCAGACCAATATTATACCTGCCATATACTTTTAAAGAACCCAGGTTTACCTGCGCTCCTACAACAGCGGCAAAATCACCGGATTTAAAAGCATCCACACCATTTTGCAAAATGGTCTCATGTTTATTCATCAAAATGCTATACTGAGGGCCTAAATTAATTGTCAATAATTTGGTCAAATTTATACGCAACAAAACAGGAATACTCAAATAATTCAATGTTTTTTTCTGTCCGTTCAATGCCAGGTTATAAATATCTGTTGCATTATTTGCAATTGTTGTATTTGTTTGATTAAATAAAACTTCTGGTTGTACGCCAAGGATTTTACCGAGATCAATTTCTGCAAAACCACCGAGGTGAAATCCTGCATCGAAGCCACTTTTGAAAGTCTGGCCGTCAATTTTATTGAGGTTAGCGCCTACTTTTGCGCCGAGGTGAAAACTTTGTGCATTACTTTTTGTATGGATGCAGGCAATGCATGTCGCGATAAAAATTATTTTTTTCATACGATTTATTTTTTGGTGAATGGCGAATTTTATGCCATTATCTTTTCACAAACGATTCGCGCTTTTTACTATTGTTTAAAATCTTTTTTTCTAATAAAATATTAACAGCTATGAAAACTGTTTAAATAAATTTTATGCAACAATTTTAAGTGAAGTATTTTGAAAAAGAATTTTTAAGCAAGTTCTATTAATGTGATTTCCGGTAAAATTCCCACGCGTCCGGGGTAACCAATAAATCCCCAGCCACGGTTCACATATATCTTTTGATTTTTTTCTTCATACAAACCGGCCCATTCTTTATAAAACCATTGCACCGGGCTCCATTTAAAATATGGATTTTCAATACCAAACTGCATGCCATGCGTATGCCCGCTGAGCGTGAGATCTATATCCGGATAATCGGGCCTGATCTGCGCATCCCAATGACTGGGATCATGGCTCATCAAAATTTTGAAAGGATAATTTTCGGTTCCTGCATACGCTTCATCCAACTTCCCATATTTTGGAAAGTTGCCAAAAGCGCTCCAGTTTTCAATACCCAGCAAAGCAATTTTTTCCCCATTTTTTTCCAGCACCACGTGTTCATTCATCAATAAACGCCAGCCTAATTTAGCTTCCACAATTTTTAAATCTTCCAGGTTTTGTATTTTGGCTTCGGGGCTTGGCCAGGATGCGTAATCGCCATAATCATGATTACCCAATGTACTGTAAACGCCCATGGGTGCAGTGATGCGGCTGAACACATCCATATAATCCTGCATTTCAATGGCTTTATCATTTACCAAATCTCCGGTAAAAAGTATAATATCCGCTTTTTGTGCGAGTGCCATATCCACGCCCTTGCTAACGGCTTTCTTATCTGTAAAACTTCCGCTATGAATATCACTGATATGCAGGATACGCAGGCCACGAAAGGCTTTGGGTAAATTTGAAAAAGTTAGTTTTATTTTCTTTACACGATAATCATATTTGTTGGAGAAGCCATACAAAAGTGTTGCAAATAAACCGCCACCCATTGCAACTCCGGCCCAGGTCAAAAACACCGATCTGCTAATACCCGTTCCCGAAGGCGCGAAATCTGCACCGGTTTTATAAAAAATTTTCCCCATCAGCCAAACGGCTCCGCGTCGCAGATCGTCTGCCAGGAAAAAAACAGCGCCGATCAGTTTTGCAAAAAACAAACCCACAATTATGGCAAAAATATAATTTCGCAAAACCACATGCGATTCAAAATAATTTATAAATGGATAGGACAAAAGGAATAGTAAAGCCAATACAGAAATCGTCCAGAACATATATGTGTAAAGCATACGGCTCCTGTCACCGCCCGTAAATACAGACCGCACAGCGAAATACACATAAAAGTCTATAAGTAAAATAATGACGGCCACGACCCATATTCCATTCCAGTTTCTCATTCCATATTTTTTGCAAAATAAAGGACATTCTGTTAAACCATTCAAAAACAGGCAGAAGCTTTCCTTTATACATTATATTTAATCGATTCTTTTTTAACAACGATATATCCACAGAACACGGATTAGATTGGGAAAAATGAAGGCGAAAAATTAATTTCGCAAATTCATGCATTTTAAAGATTGACAAATGATAAAATTTACTTTTTATGGCCATGCCTGTTTTTTAATAGAAACAGCCGGGAAAAAGTTACTGTTCGATCCTTTTATTTCAGGTAATGAAGCAGCAAAAAATATTGATGTAAAAAAAATTGAAGCGGATTATATTTTTGTTTCTCATGGGCATGGTGATCATACTGCGGACTTGCTGGAAATTGCAAAAAATACGGGCGCATTATGTGTTGCGCCTGCGGAAATTTCTTATTGGTTGCAGGCAAACGGAATTACGAATGTTCATGGTATGAATCATGGCGGGCCAATCAATTTTGATTTTGGTACGGCCCGTGGCGTGCAGGCAGTACATTCCTCTTCATTGGGCGATGGCACGTATGCGGGCAATCCAATGGGTTTTGTTTTCAATACAAAGGATGGAAATTTTTATTATGCGGGCGATACAGCATTGACAATGGATATGCAATTAATTCCACGCTGGAGTAAACTGGATTTTTGTATAATGCCCATTGGTGGAAATTTTACCATGGATGCAGATGACGCGATTGAAGCATGCCGTTTTGTAAAATGCAATGAAGTTGTCGGTATTCACTACGACACTTTTTCTCCCATAAAAATTGATACAAAAGAAGCAATAGAAAAATTCAAAAAAGCAGGCATGCATTTAATGCTTCCAAAAATCGGGGAAACAATCGACATAAAAACGAGCTCATAAATTTACAAAAAAAGGTTAGGAAAATATGGCAAGAATAATTGGTGTGGCGAATCAAAAAGGTGGTGTAGGGAAAACAACAACAGCTATAAACCTGGCCGCAAGTCTGGGTGTACTGGAGTTTAAAACATTATTGGTGGATGCAGATCCGCAGGCGAATAGTACGACTGGTGTGGGTTTTGACCTGCATAATGTCACGAGTAGTTTGTATGATTGCATGGTCAACCAGGTTTCAGCCCGCGATGTTATTTTAAAAACAGAAATCCCCAATCTTGATTTAATTCCTTCACATATTGATCTCGTTGGTGCAGAAATTGAAATGATCAATTTTCCTAACAGGGAAATGGTTATTAAAAATATTTTAGATGCCATCAGGGATGATTATGATTTTATAATTATAGACGCCTCTCCATCTCTCGGTCTTATTACGGTGAATACTTTAACTGCTGCAGATAGCGTGATCGTACCTGTTCAGTGCGAATTTTTTGCACTGGAAGGTTTAGGAAAATTATTGAATACGATTAAGATCGTCCAAAACAGGTTGAATAAAAATTTGCAGATCGAAGGTATTTTAATGACCATGTATGATGGCCGGCTGCGGCTTTGTAACCAGGTTGTGAGCGAAGTGCGCAGGCATTTTGATGAAATGGTTTTTAATACGATCATTCACAGAAATACACGCCTGAGTGAAGCGCCAAGTTTTGGTAAACCCGTGATCTTATATGATGCACACAGTAAAGGCTCTATCAATTATATGAACCTGGCAAAAGAGGTGTTGCAAAAAAATAACCTTACAAAAATGAAACAAGAGGAGCGGATCATGGAATAAAAAAATGATCTTTTCCAATCAATTATTCGTTATTAATACAGAATGTCCAAATTAAAACAAAATAAAGAGATGCTGGGAAAAGGCATCCGTTCTTTGCTCGAAAATATTGATGTGGATCTGAAAACAACTGCTGGAAAATTGCAGAATTCGGTAATGGATGCAGCAACCAATTCCAACCGCATTTCCATCAATCTCATTGATACAAATCCTAAAAATCCACGGAAAAATTTTGATGAACAGGCATTGCGTGAATTGGCAGATTCTATTCGTATGCACGACATTATTCAACCACTAACGGTTTCTAAAACTGCTAACGGACGGTACCAGTTGATTGCCGGGGAACGCAGACTAC
>JBDTAN010000078.1:0-3861 GCA_039924585.1 Chitinophagaceae bacterium
TTTACTGCCATTTTCAATAGACAATTAGAACAGAAACTTGATCCGCAGGCATTGATCCTGCAAGAAAATTCATTGGATGATTTTCTTACAAATAACCAGGTGTTGTTTATAGGCGATGGCGCTAAAAAATTTAAAAAAATTATTACAAATTCTAATGCTTTTTTTGAAGATTTTTTATATAATGAAAATAACATAGCGGCACTTTCTTCCCGGATTTTTTCAGAAAAAAACTTCGCTTCACTGGCTTATTGTGAACCTTTATATGTTAAAGAATTTTATTCTATGTCGATTTCAGGCAAACCCTAGCACATTTTTTCGTACCTTTATAGAGGTTATAAATTTTTATTAATCCTCACACGCATAAGTACCTTAAAATGCATAACCATACATATCATATTACGCTCACAGACAAGGAAAACGACAAGGAAATTAAAATAGATTTTCTACAGACAAAGAAGGCATCCGTTATTCTAAGAGCGCTAAACCATAAGTTGAGACAGCAGGTTTTAAAATTACTGGATCAGGAACATAAAATGACTGTAACGCAGATTTATATTCAGCTCCGGCTTGAACAATCCGTCACTTCCCAGCACTTAGCCATTCTTCGAAAAGCCAATCTGGTGAAGACACACAGAGAAGGAAAATATATTTATTATTCCATCAATTATGGCCGGCTAAATACGATCAACATTTTTGTAAAAAATTTAGTAGAAACACAGGCTTAACCTGTCAAAGCAAGCGTTTTGTATATTTGCAAAAAAAAATTAAATGTATATACAGCAATTATATACAAGCTGCCTGAGTGAAGCAGCTTATTATATAGAAAGCGATGGTGAGGCTGCAATTATAGACCCTCTGCGCGACATCGATGAATACCTCAATCTTGCTAAACAAAGAAATACGACCATCAAATATATTTTTGAAACACATTTTCATGCAGATTTTGTGAGCGGTCATATTGATTTATCAATCGCCACTGGTGCGCCTATAATTTATGGGCCAAAAACTGAAGCCGCTTTTAATTTTCAGCTAGCAGAGAATGACGAAGAATTTAAACTTGGAAAAATAAAAATAAAAGTTTTACATACACCTGGCCATACAATGGAAAGCACTTGTTATTTGTTAATGGATGAAAACGGTCAACCAAATTCAGTTTTTACGGGTGATACACTTTTTGTGGGGGGTGTGGGAAGGCCCGACCTGGCTCAAAAAGGAAATGAATTAACCATGCTGGAACTTGCAGCTATGTTATACGACAGTCTTCATAATCAATTAATGAATTTGCCTGACGATGTGGTTGTTTATCCTGCACATGGTCCCGGTAGTAGTTGTGGCAAAAATCTTGGCCCAAAAACCATGAGCACAATTGGCGAAGAAAAAGCAACAAATTATGCATTACAAGCGGGTTCCAAAGAAGCGTTTATTAAAGTTGTGACGCATGGCATGCAAGCGCCTCCGCAATATTTTCCGATCAATGCTTCTATCAATAAGAAGGGTTACATAAGTCTTGAAAAGATTTATGAAAAAGGGTTGCAACCAATTTCTGTTTCAGAATTTTTTGAAAAAATGGATGACGATAAAACGATCATCCTGGATAGCAGGCTGGCTGCTGTTTTTGCAGAAGGTTTTATTCCCGGTTCTATTGGCATTGGCCTTGATGGACGCTTTGCAGAATGGGCAGGAAATTTATTATCGTTCGAAAAAAATATCCTGCTGGTTACCGAACCAGGTAAGGAAAAAGAAACTGTAACAAGATTAGCGCGTGTGGGTTTTGATAAAATGTCTGGATGCTTAGAGGGTGGTTTTGAATCCTGGAAAAAATCCGGAAACCCTGTGGATATGCTCATTTGCGTGGATCCGGATGAATTGGAAATGGATATTAAATATGATCTCAATCTTTGCGTGATTGATGTACGCAACCCGGTAGAATTTGGCGACGGTCATATTAAAGATGCGGTAAACTTCCCGCTTTCAGAAATGACAGATCCAGGTAAAATGGCGGATATAGAAGATACTGATAATCTCTATATTCATTGTGCCGCTGGTTATAGAAGTGCGATTGCCTGCTCCCTATTGAAAAGGCAGGGTATTCATAATATCCGCAATGTAAATGAAGGATGGACAGGTATTAAAACGCTGGATAGTATTGAAGTGGAAAAAAATAAAGAAGTGCTGAATTAAAGCTCATCAAATTTTTAAAGCGCCATATTTTTCTTCTGAAAATTCCCATTTCCACCTGCGGTGACTCCACAAATAATTTTCGGGTTGTTCCCGTATAGCATTTTCCATTTTTGAAACAATCATTTTTGTGATTTCACCCGGTGCATGGTCTTTGGGCGATTTGGAAATAATTTCCAGGTTACAGGAATAATAACCACGTTTTACTTTTTTCAAATTACAATACACTACATAGGAATTATTATACACTGCATTTTTTTCAGGGCCTTTTACAAAAGGCGTCATCCTGCCAAAAAATGGCAACCAGTATGCAGTACCGGGATCTCCGGGATTTTGATCAGCCACCAGGCCAATGGAGAAGATTTGTTTTTTGTATTCTAAAAAATCATTTTTAAATTGAGTAGCTCTCACGAGTTTCGAACCAAATCGTTCACGCAACTTTTTAAAAACACGATCAAGCGCCTGGTTTTTTATAGGCATATACACGCATAGAAAAGTGTATGGAAAATTGTTTGACAGGCCAAGATTTGCATATTCCCAATTAAAGGAATGACAAAGCGCGATGGTCATATTTTTGCCTGCTTTAGCGGGTTGCTGCAATACATCATGATTATAAATAAATCTTTTACTTAATTCATTTTTAGAAATGTAGCGCAGCTTAATCGTTTCTATAAAATTGTCAACGAAGTTTTTATAAAATTTTTTAGCAATACTCCGTCGTTCATCCCTTGAAATTTCAGGGAAGGCAATTTTCAAATTTTTAAAAACAGTTGTCCGCCGGTAACGGACAATATGGTATAAGATAAATGAACCAACATCACTGATTGCATATAAAAGCCACCAGGGCAATAATGAAAACAAAAAGAATAAGGCAGTGACCAAATAATACATGCAAAAAATTTAATCTACCTACAAATATAAACGTAAAGATGTTGGCTGTAAAAAAAGTAGAAGTGAAAATATACTATTTTCAAAACATCAAATGCACCTATATATATTTTATAAAATGATATTTTGCAAAATTTCGGATTTCCCCGGATGATCAGTATTGAAATGCAGTCCACGACTTTCTTTGCGAAACTGAGCGCCTTTTACTATCAAATAACCAATCGTTATAAGATTTCTTAATTCACAAAGTTGTGGCGACACAGTAGATGCCTTATATAATTCTTCAGTCTCAGCATATAAAAGGTCATGACGTTGCATTGCTCTTTGTAAACGCACATCAGTTCGTACGATGCCCACATAATCACTCATCACCTGCTTTAATTCTTTCACGCTTTGCGTGATCAAAATCATTTCTTTTGGTTCTGAAGTTCCACTGGCATTCCAATCCGGCACGAGACCGGAATCATACAAATTTTTATTTTCTGGATGTGTATTTTCTAAAATTTTTACGGTGTGTAAAAAAGCCCTGTTGGAAAAAACCAATGCTTCCAGTAAACTATTACTTGCCAGTCTGTTAGCACCATGTAATCCCGTGCTGGCACATTCCCCGCAGGCATATAAATTGATAATGGATGAACAAGCCCATTCATCTGTTTTTACACCACCACATGAATAATGTGCCGCAGGTGCTACCGGTATCAAACTTTTAAAAGCATCAATTCCAATATCCATACACTTTGCATAAATATTCGGAAAATGATGCAGAAATTTTTCTTTGTCTAAATGCCGGCAATC
>JBDTAN010000079.1:0-2576 GCA_039924585.1 Chitinophagaceae bacterium
CGGCAAGACTTTAAAAATTATTGCAAATAAGACGGTAATAATCCCCATGGTGAGTAAAAAATTAAAGCCATTCATCACCATAACGGTTCCGTCAGAAAAATACCTTGTAAGTATATGACTGAATGCATCCACCAGGCCATTTGCAATTAAGGAGACTACTAAAAGAAACCCCAATGAAATGATGAGCGATGCAGATTGCAGCCTGTTTTTTAAAAATTGCAGCCAGCCTTTTTTAGGTTTGGGTTTTACACGCCAAATCATATTCAATGAATCCTGTATTTCTACAAATAAACTTGTTGCGCCAACTAATAATGTAATCGTACTAATGATTAATGCGAAATGTGTTTTACCGGACAGGTTAATACTTTGAATCACATCTTGTATTTGCTTTGCTGCACTTGCCCCAAGGAAACCATTCAATTGTTCAAATATTTTTCCCTCACTTGCCTGTTGCCCGAAAAAAATACTGGCAATGGACATAATAAATAGCAGCAAAGGACCCAAGGAAAAAATGGTTGTATAAGCGAGCGAAGCGCTTAATTTCATTCCTTTATCTTCAGCAAAACCAGAAAATGCTGCTTTTAAAATTTTCCACCAGGCGATCAAGGATTTTTTATTAAAATGAAATTTCATTCGGTGAATTTAAAAAATAAATGCGCAACTTGTATGCGCATTTATAAAAGATATATGTGTTTAAAATGTAAAATCTTTATACTTTTATATTTCCTTCTTCGCTGTCCACGAGGTTTTGGCCAACGATTGCCGAAGCCGCCATTTTCAAAAAATTGATCATGCGGTTTCCGTCCACATCCCAATAATAAGCGCTGTTCGTTTTTACTTTGATCAGAGAGATATTGGGATCTTCTTTTCCTTCTTTAAACCAGGCTTTTACAAGTGGTGACCAGAGATAATCAATTTTTGCTTTATCAAAACTAATTTCTGCCTCTCCGTTTAAAACAAGGTAACTGTTCCGGGCTGGATGTGAAAAAAATAATTGTACTTTACCATCTTTTTCTATCTCTTTATTTTTGTCACTATTCTTACCGCTGAAAAACCAGACAGTTCCCTCATCATCTACTTCTTGTGCACTCATCGGCGTGCAGGTGGCACCATCTGTTGTTTCTGGGTGTGTACAAAATAAACAGATGTCAATTTTATCAACAATTTCCCTCAACTTATCTATGCCTTCCTCATCAAATAAATTCTTCTTACTCATATAATTAATTTTTATGCTCCCTAAAATTCAAATTTCATGCCGTAGAACACGGATAATTTTAAAATAATTCTAAAATAAAATAGGGAAACCCATACAGTTTCCCATTTTTATTTATTTCGCTTTTTTTATCCTTCCACTTCTTTTGCCGCTTCATAATTCACATTATTCTCAGCAATGTCAGTAAGTAAAGAATCAGCATCTTTCTCCTCCCGAAGCGTTTCTTCCAATAAGTTGGCTACTGCTTCGTGACCAAGTGTAATTGCTAACTGATGCAGACCACCATAGGTAGAAATTTCATAATGTTCTACTTTTTGTGCGGCTAAGATCAGTCCTACATCGCGTGTGGCTGTGCCATCTTCGGTGTCTTCAATTATAGATTCCCCTTCTTTTGTAATACCTTCCATCGCTTCGCATTTTTTGGCCTGTGCTTTTTTACCCATGGCTTCAAAAGCCTGCTCCAGGCGGCTTACATGAGTTTTAGTAACATCGAGATGATCCTTAAAGGCACTCTTTAACGCTGATGATGTTGCTGCTTTCATCATTTTGGGTAAAGTTTTCACCAGGTGTTTTTCTGCCCAGTAAATATCTTTTAATTCGTCAATGAAAAAATCCCTCAGCATGGAATCATTCGCACCGATGCCCATTCTTCCATTTGTTTTTTTTGTTTCGGATTTCTTTTCTGTTGTTGTTGTTTTTTTTGTGTTGGATGTTTTTGCCATGATTATTTTTTTAATATTTATAATAATTCTACCATTAAAAGTTACCCAACCTTTATACCAATTTTTTGAACAAAAATGTCACACAGCTTTTTTCTCAGAATTTTTTGATCTACTTAGCTTTTTTTGATCGTACCGTGCTTGTGCTTCTTCAATAGAATGAGACACTTTCATGTCATTATCTTTCTCCGTTAAATCACTCAGGCGTTCATAATACTTTCGGATAGTTTTCATTTCATCTTCACTCAGGTCCTCCACATCCACTAAACGGTTGCTCGAAAGGTCACTGGAAGCAATGAGTTCATTGAGTTTTAGTTGTATGGCCATAGAATCTTTATTCTGCGATTTCTGAATTAAAAACACCATTAAAAAAGTAATAATCGTGGTGCCTGTGTTGATCACCAATTGCCAGGTTTCAGAGTAATTAAAAATAGGCCCTGTGGCACCCCATACTATAACCAGCAAACAGGCAATAATAAAGGCAGGTGTACTGCCCGTAGCGTTGGTAACTTTTGCAGAAAATCTTTCAAAAAAACTTTTCTTAATTTCTTTCTTAGCCATTGTTGTAGTTTAATGATTATTAATTTAATAAAATATTACAATGGATTAACTATTCAAAAGGAACGCCTTAATTTTTTAGATGA
>JBDTAN010000080.1:0-2774 GCA_039924585.1 Chitinophagaceae bacterium
AAATCTACGAAATTGTATTATTTACCGAATGAAGTACATGCTTGATGAGCAAAGGAAAAGCCTCCAATTGAGGTTGGAAATGACGAAATGTAAATTGCAGCTTTATTTTTTTACTGCAATGATAATTCCGGTTGCCCATACCTGTTTTGTTAAGGTAATGTCACTTCTTGATTCTAAATCGTTGATTAACCGGGCCGCTTTTTCCTGGTGCCCTTCCGGCCAGTTGGGTTGAGGCTGCATATCATCAATGATAAACAATCCTCCCTTGTTCAACATCGATAACACTTCATCCAGCAACAAATATTTTCCATGCCAGGTGTCGGCAAAAATATAATCAAATTTCTGTTGTAAATTTTCTTCTACCCATTTTGCTCCATCAGTAACAATCAAATTTAACCGGGCATCATTTCCCAAAATAAAATTTGCGATTTCCAGAAATAAAGGATTATTGTCTATGGAAACTAATGTGGACTCGTCATCCATCCCATCCAGTATCCACGAGGTTGACAAACCGGAACCTGTTCCGAGTTCAAGAAAGCTGCCGGATGGTTTTGATGCTGCAAGCGTGCGAAGCAAAGAGCAGGTAAGCACATCTGAAGCCATTGTAAAACCAGCTAACCTGGTATGTTCCTGAATGTCAAAATAGGCTTCTGGAAGCAGTTGGTTTATTTCATCTGTCATTTACTTGAGTCTTTAAATTATCTACCCTTTATCATTTAATAGTAAGTGCCCGTTTAACAGGTCATTGGTAAGAATTCACTCTAAATTACAATTTCTTTATAAACGAATGTTTGATTAACTATTTTAAGAATAATATGGCGTTCAAAATACACTCATGCATTCGTACCCCAACAGAAATCTCCGGGTTAATGTAATGAAAAGTAATATCGTTTTAAGTTATCATTCTACAACTGCGCTTAGTGGAAGCCAACAAAATTTCCGAAGCTATCAAAGCCGGGTAGAACCGCCATGGTCTGCATAATTAATTCGTCATGGCTTTATTTTTGTATCAATATTATAGTTCATCAATAACAAATAAAGCTATGCCCGAATTGCCTGATGTGGAAGTATTTACAAGAAATCTCCATAAAATATTTGCCGGCTGTAAATTACTCAAAGTGAAAATTGTAAATGGTGGTAAGTTAAAGGATAAACCAGCCGCGTATTCAAAAAGTCTGAAGGGAAAAATACTAACGAGGATTTATCGCTCCGGTAAAGAGATGCGTTTTGAATTCGCGGACGGTACTTTGTTGGGCCTTCACCTGATGTTAACGGGCGATGTGTTTATTTTTGATAAAAAGAATGACCATCATTCCACAATAGCTGAATTGTATTTTGATAACGGGAAAGGGCTGGCACTCGCAGACAGAATGCGCAATGCCAACATCAAATTAAACCCGGTTGACAAAGAAGGGGTGGATGCCGTGTCTCGTGAGCTCAGTTTTAAATATCTTCAACAGGCACTTCAAAGAAATACTTCTATTAAAAAAATACTGATTGATCAGGACGTAATACGGGGAATCGGAAATAGTTATTCGGATGAAATATTATGGGAGGCGAAAATTTCCCCATATTCGATTGCGAAAGCTATACCCGATGAAAAAATCAAGGAACTGGTTAAGATCATTAAAAGTGTGTTACGAAAAGAAACGGAGATGATCTATAAAAATTTTAAGGATAAGATAAATGTTGAAGTAAAGACATTTTTAAAAATTCATACCAAGGAGAAAAGTAAAAGTCCTACCGGCGCTGCAATTAAAATAGATAAACATGGAATGATGAAAACCTATTATACGGATGAACAGGTTTTGTACAAGTAATCATTTTATTTAAGGTCAAACTCTTTAATATAATTATCAATATTGACAGATATATACCGGATTCGATTTAAAATGGTATCTAAGCGGGATTGCCTGAAAAAGGATTAGATACCGTCACAGCGTTTTCATTTATCACAACAGCTCCGCTTCTTATGGCACAGCCTTTGTATTTTATATCTCCCTCAAAAGCCATGCTGTTTTAAAATAAAACCAATTATTATGAGCCTCGAAAAATATAAAGAAAAGCGCGATTTTACAAAAACATCCGAACCCAAAACAGGCAAGAGTATTGATAAAAATAAGTTGCAATTCGTTATTCAAAAACACAATGCTACTCGTTTGCATTACGATTTCAGGCTTGAAATGGAAGGTGTATTAAAGAGCTGGGCGGTCCCCAAGGGGCCATCTGTTAATCCAAATGACAAAAGGCTGGCAATGATGGTGGAAGATCATCCATTCGATTACAGGAGTTTTGAAGGCATTATACCGAAAGGCGAATATGGCGGTGGTACTGTCATTGTATGGGACGAAGGAACTTATGAACCCATTGAAAATATAAAAGGTAAAAAAGCGCAGGAAAAATATTTACTGGCGCAATTAAAATTGGGTTCTGTAAAAGTAAAATTGCATGGACAAAAGCTAATGGGAGAGTTCGCACTGGTGAAAACAAAGGGGATGGGTGAAAATGCCTGGCTGTTGATCAAACACAAGGATGAATATGCAGCTGCAAAAGATATCACGAAAAAAGATAAGTCAGTGTTATCCGGAAAGACAATTGCGGGCATGGCCAAAACAAGCGAAAAGGTATGGAAAGACGGTCGCGAACAAAAGGCAGTTGCGTTGCCAGTTAAAAAAAAAGCGCCGGGAAAAGCAGCTAAAATTAGCGAAACAGCTCAAGCTGCAGAAGTACCTGCTCTAAACGCTTTATTGAAAAAAGCGCCCAAATCAAAAATG
>JBDTAN010000081.1:0-2760 GCA_039924585.1 Chitinophagaceae bacterium
CTTCCGGAAAAATTAAAAAATCTTTTGATGTATTGTCATTCACAAGATGTAAGATTTCCTCAGGCGTTGCAATGATTTCCATCGGGTAAAAACTATTAAAAGAATTGATAGATTGAATTTCTTTTACAGAAGCCGCAGCTATATTTTTCTCCTGCAACAATTCCAGCCATTCGGGGCTCGATGTACTTTCAGATGATAAATAATTTCCTTTGGGATAATTGGAACTTCCTTCGTTTTTGTACGGCATATAATACACATAATAAATGCCTTTGCCGGAAACGGGTTCAAAATATATTTCTCCAAAAACCCGGTTGATCTCCCCTGTTTTTACATTCATTATTTTTTGATGCGTGGTCTCATCTTCCACAATGATCCTTTTCAATTCAGGGTTTTCATCTCGTCTTCTCCATTCGATTGTAGCCTTCGCCACTTTACCTGTTCCATTGAATTCTACCACTACCCTATGATTACCGAGTGAATCAGGATTCCAGCAACCATCACAATTTGTGTAAGGAATTTTTTGTGCAAAAAGCGACAAAGAAAAAAACAGGAAGAAAAATGTACAAGCATATTTTTTCATAATAAATGATTTATGTTCAGTGATTTTTATACGACAAGTTGTATTAGGAATTGAAAGAAATTGGATTCCAGAATAACATGAAATTAATTTTTAATTATCTACTTTTTAAACTTTTTTAAAAATACATTTTACTCATTCAAATAAATAAACAGTAAATTTCTACATTAACATAGTAGGATTTCCCAAATTATAAAAGCCATTATAAAAATAAAATTAAAATAAACCATTTTCTAAATGCAAATCATTTATCTTGAGCAAAACATTTATTTCAATATATGAAGAAACTACTTTTTATATTACCCATCGTTTTATCCTTACCTGTTTTTGCCCAAAAGCCTTTACCGGCTGATTGTCCCGGCATTCATGAACAATTATTGCTGCTGCAAAAATCGTTTCCTGAAATGGAAAGTTTTAAAAAAGAAAAAATCTCGGGTGACAAATTAATTACAGACTGGACTACTGATCTAAGTCTTTGCAACGTGAGCGGCATCCTGCAATTAATGTTTGGGAATCGGGTTGAACTAAGTTTTACTTTTGATAAAAAATTTACATTTACAGAAGCCTCACTGAAAGTACTCACCAATAAACTTCACGATGATATTAAAAATGTTTTTGGAGCCACATATTCAGAAAAGTATGATGAACAGGAAAGTGGTAATGAAGAAGATGATGAATATTTTGAAGAATTCAAAAAATATACCTGGCTAAAGAAAGAAACGATTGATAATAATGTACAGGTCAATTCAATAGTGTTACAATTTTCAGAAAAAGATTCCAAACTAAGCGTTAGTTTTCTTACATATAAAGAGAAATAAATAAATGAAACTGCTTGTCAAAAACCACATGCAGTTTTATTTTTATTTTAAAGTACAAGGTTTTGCAATTTGAATAAATTTTACATAGTAAATTTTTATCAAATGCAAGATCAAAAAGTCCTTTCCCTCATTCATATTATCCTTTTCCTCATTCAATTTCAACAATTACCGTTTGCTCGGGAAAATGCACACAGCCTAAATGAAAAATGCCTTTTATTGAATTACGCTTTCATACGGTTTGAGACTTCAATAAGTTTGTCTTGAATAAAAAAATTACAGGAAAAATAAAACGAATCTTTATTAATTCCTGTTATTCAATGATCAAAGTAAAAAACAAAGAATGAAAAAAATCAACAACTACCTGGCTTTAATCGCATTGCTTTCTGTAACAAGTATTGCAAATGCACAAACCAATATTTTACCTACAACAGGAAATGTGGGAATTGGTACACTTAGTCCCACAGCCAACTTGCAGGTTGTTGGCAAAACTATATTGGGAAGTAAAAGAAATTCTGCCAGTTTCAGTGCTCAGGGCAATCTTAGTTTTAAAGGCACTGCTGTTTACCAGGTGGATTCCAATAACTATGTTTTTCAAAACAGTTTGAATCCAAATTATGGCCTCTACTTTGGTCAATCAGTTTTGCGTTATGAATTCAGGGATCAAAATGGTGCTGCTACATTTTATTCAAATGCAAATAATGGCAATGGATATTTTGCCGGAAACTTAGGTGTGGGCGTTTTAAATCCTGCCTCAAAAATGGATGTGAATGGGGATATAAATATCAGCAGCGGAAGTACTTTGAAAATGAATGGGAAAAATGTGTTTAATTCTGCTATAAACGGTAATCTTTTTGTAGGTGAATCTGTGGGATTTAATAACACCACCGGAAATGATAATACAATCACTGGCTATCATGCTTTTTATTCCAATACTACCGGAATCGAGAATACAGCAAATGGTTATATGACTCTTTATAACAACACAACAGGAAACGCGAACATAGCAAATGGTAACTACTCACTTTATCAAAATACCACCGGGGAATCTAATATAGCAATCGGTATAGCTGCATTATATAGCAATACCACCGGGGTGCAGAATGAAGCAACCGGTTATCAGACTCTTTACTATAATACAAGCGGAAGCTCAAATGCAGCTTATGGTCTCTTTGCACTAAATGGTAACACAGTTGGAAGTTTTAATACAGCAACTGGAAACTATGCGCTTACTTCCAACAAAACAGGAGTAGGAAATGTGGCAAGTGGTTACCGGGCGCAATATTACAATAACAGCGGAAATTATAATACTGGAATTGGTATAGAGTCAATTCTTAATAATATGGCCGGATCTTACAACACAGCATT
>JBDTAN010000082.1:0-5884 GCA_039924585.1 Chitinophagaceae bacterium
TCATTGATTATTCATTTTATTTTTTCTCATGTTTAAAGACCTTGATCCCATATTACATTCTCAATTGCGCCTGGCAATCATGAGCCTGCTCATCGGTGTGAAGGAGGCAGAATTTATTTACATCAAAGAAAAAACAAATGCGACTGCCGGGAACCTGAGTGTGCAAATACAAAAATTAAAAGAGGTTGGTTATGTAGAGGTCAATAAAAAATTTAAAGATAATTATCCATTGACTACCTGCAAAATCACGCGCAAAGGTATCAATGCTTTTGAATGTTATGTGAAAGCATTACAGCAATACCTAAAGGTTTCAGAAAAGAACTAATCGATTTTATAATTAACTTTTTCAAGAATATATTTTTCAATCCATTTCGCCTTTATCTTCGTATTAATAATATGACGGAGGAAATTATCCAGGTAAGAAATGTCAGTAAGTCTTTTAATAATGCCAAGGCCGTAAATGATCTTTCATTCACTGTGCAGAAAGGCGATGTGTATGGATTCCTGGGGCAAAATGGAGCAGGAAAATCCACGATGATCCGCATGTTGCTGACGCTCATCAAACCCACAAAAGGGAGTATTAAAATATTTGGAAATGAATTAGCGACACATCGTATTGACATACTTAGAAGAGTGGGCGCTATTATTGAAAAACCGGATGTATATAAATATTTATCCGCGTATCAGAACCTCGCGCTTTTTGCAAAATTATCCGGTATCAATCCAACACGTTCTTTGTTGATGGACGAATTAAAACGTGTTGGCCTCACAGGCCGGGAACATGATAAAGTAAAAACATTTTCACATGGCATGAAACAAAGGCTTGGAATTGCTATTGCCTTGGTGCATGAACCTGACATTATAATTTTAGATGAACCAACGAACGGGCTTGATCCGCAGGGCATTGCTGATATGCGAAATTTAATTTTGCATTTGAGGCATGAAAGAAAAAAAACAGTGTTGGTTTCTTCGCACTTATTAAGCGAAATAGAACAAGTTGCAACGCGCATTTTAATTATAGATAAGGGAAAAAAATTAGTAGAAGGTGAAGCATCCACTTTGTTTGATCCTGCAAATACAATTATTGAAATAGAAACTGCAAATAATGAAAACACATTATTGAAATTGAAAGAAAGTCAATGGAAACAATATGTTCAGCCAGCAAGCGGAAGTTCAGTGAAATTAAAAATGCATAAAAAATTGCTACCATCATTGCATCAATGGTTGGTGCAAAATGGAGTTGAAATTATTTCCATCATCCCGCGACACTCGCTGGAAGATCTTTTTTTACAGGTAACCTCAGGTAAAAATTATGTGGAAAATATTTAATATAGAAGTATATAAAATTTTCAAAAGGCCGCGCACGTATATTGCGTTTGCAGCCATCACTGCATTGATTGTGATCATACAACTTGGTTTGTATGTGGATGGCGAATCTTATGTAGATTTTTTAATGAGTGGCTTAAAAGATAGTTTTGATTTCCAGGGTAAAATATTGAATGGTTATCTTGTGTGTTATATATTACTGCAACTTTTACTTGTACACGTTCCATTATTAATTGCATTGGTTGCAGCGGACATGATTTCCGGCGAAGCGAATATGGGCACATTACGTTTACTCGTCACAAAGCCGGTAAGCAAAACTTCCTTCATGCTGGGAAAATTCCTCGCAGCATCATTTTATACTTTGCTATTATTAATATGGATTGCATTCCTCGCACTAGCAGTGAGCACATGGCTTTTCGGAACGGGTGACCTGATCATACAAAAAAATGCATACGTAGTTCAAATATCTCAGGATGATGTATTCTGGCGATATGCTGGCGCTTTTGCTTTTGCATTTTTAGCAATGCTGGCAGTGACTGCATTGGGATTTTTCCTGTCCGTTTTTTCAGAAAATTCCATTGGCCCGATAGTAGCAACGATCAGTATCATTATTTTTTTTACGATCATGAGCACAATGAGCATTCCACTTTTTCAGCATATTCAGCCTTATTTATTTACCTCGCATATGGTCAACTGGAAAGAATTTTTTGATGAAAAATTGGATGCATCTGATAACGTGATAAAAGGAAGTATTCAGAATGTGCAGCAATTGTACAATTCTGCATTCGTTTTAGGCATCTATATTGTAGTATTTGTATCAGGCGCTATTATTATTTTTAAAAGAAAAGATATTCTGAGCTGATAAAATTATTTCTATGAAATTATTATTTCCATTTTTAGTTTTCATATTTTCTTTAAACACAGTGCAGGCGCAGGATGCGGCCACATTGGTCAGCAAGCTGAAAGAAAAATTACAAAAGGTACATGATTATGAAGCAGCAGGCGTTTTAAAAACAGATGTGGCTTTTATCAAAGCACCGGCCGGGAAAATTATTGTGTATTATAAAAGCCCGGATAAATTTACTTTGAAACGGCAGGGTGGAATTTCCATTTTACCCAAAGGTGGCATGAATGTAAATATGGCGTCTATGATGTCTTTTGATTACCTCGCAATAGATGCCGGTCAAGCAATTGTCAATGGCGTAAACACCCGCGTAATCAAACTTTTACCGAATGATGAAACAAGTGAATTAATACTTTCTACTATATACATCGATCCTATAAAACTGTTGCTTCAAAAAGTGATCACTACAACCAGGTCAAATGGTACGTATGAAATGCTCATGTCTTATGGTAAATATGCAACCTATGGTTTACCGGATAAAGTGGTGTTTAGTTTTAATACAAAAGATTATAAAATCCCCAAAGGTGTTACATTAGAGTTTAATGATGCAGATAAAGCCGATATGGAAAAAATGAAAAATAAAAAAGGGAAAGTGGAAATATCTTATTCATCTTATATTATCAATAAAGGTGTTTCGGATGCACTTTTTAAATAAATAAATTTACTGAAAATGGCTGTAGTATTGATTTCCGGAGGAACAGGTTTAGTGGGAACACATCTTTCTTTCATGCTAAAACAGAAAGGATATGAAGTGATTATTTTATCAAGAGAAGCCGGCGAAGGGCATGCGGTTTGGGATATTAAAGAAGGAAAAATTGATAACGATGCAATAGCACGTGCCGATTATATAATTCATCTTGCCGGCGCTTCAGTAGCAGATAAACGCTGGACAGAAAAAAGAAAAAAGGAAATAGAAAAAAGTAGAACAGAAAGTAGTGCATTACTTATTAAAGCTTTAAAAGAAACTACTAATCACGTAAAGGCTTTTATCAGTGCATCTGCGATTGGCTGGTATGGTCCGGATACAGAAAATTCAAGAAAAAATGGTTTTGTAGAAACGGATCCTGCATCAACAGATTTTTTGGGAGAAACTTGTAAACTATGGGAAGCATCTGTTGATCCTGTAAATGCATTGAGAATTCGCCTGGTAAAAATGCGTACAGGAATTGTTTTGAGTGAAAAAGGTGGTGCGCTAGAATCTTTTAAAAAGCCCGTATATGCCGGCATAGCGCCAATCCTGGGAAATGGAAAGCAAATTATTAGCTGGATTCATATCGAAGATCTTTGCAGGCTGTATATTTATGCAATGGAAAATGAAAATATTCATGGTGTTTATAATGCTGTATCACCTTCACCTGTTTCGAATGAAAAATTGGAATTGGCTATTGCCAAAAAATTAAAAGGGAAATTTTTTATTTCTATCAACGTTCCATCCTTTATGCTAAAAATAATTCTAGGACAAATGAGTGTGGAAGTTTTAAAAAGCGCAACCGTTTCCTGTTCAAAAATTAAGGCCGAAAATTTTCATTTTATATTTCCATCTATGGAAGCTGCACTTGCAGATTTGATTAAATAAATATTATAATTTATTTATTTCTGTCTTTCGGTTCAATCTTACAATTCACATTTTTTTGAGGGCCGCCGCCTTCTTCTGTTCTTTTACAAATAGGTGGCAACTTTTTATAACTATCTTCTTCCGCCTTAGTGCTGTCTGCATCGTAGCCTGCATTATTAATAGCAGTGCGAATATAATCGAGTGTCATTCTATCCGGAACATATTGTATGCGCAGCGTGGCATTGTTCATATTGATGGTCCATTTTAAAATACCGGCATCATCGGCCGGGCCTTTTTCACGCAGTAAATAATTGTCAAGCCTTTCTTTACATTCCCAGCATTTCATTTGCGGTACACTGATCGTTGCCCAAACTTGTTTTTGCTGCATCACTTGAGCATGCGCCATATTGCCAATAAGCAAGATTATAAGAATTGAAAAATACTTTTTCATACTGGTAAAATTTATTTTAATGAATAATCAAAAAGCGTTGCTGTAAATTCACCACGTTCTCTTTTTTTAAATGCCGCACTGAAATTTCCTTTATAACGCATTACTTGTGGAACTAGTAAATTTCCAACATTCGTCATTTCCACTTCCATCGTTACGTCAAAATCATATACACCGGCTTTATAGCTCAAAGAATAATTTCTTGCAAGTACATCAAAAGTTTTAAAATCAAACCAGGTAGTCATATTATCCACAACAATATCATTTTTTTTGAAGTACCCGATATCTTCTTTTGGTGTAATGGTAAATACGTAAGCAAAACTTCCTTTATACGAAACGAAATCCAATTTGTAGTTATACAATTCATGCGCATGATCATCATAAAGATCCAGTTTATTTCCGATAAAAGGAATACCCGGAATTTTTTTTCCGGGATTGAAGAATAACATTTTTAATTGCTCCTTATGTTTATCAATTCCGGATTTCCCGGAAGTAGAAAATTCCCGGCCGGCCACGATATTATTTTCACCACAAATTTTTCCTTTTGTAAAAAAAAGCGAGGCATACATTTCTCCGGTTATATAATTATAGGTGCTGTCTTTATTAAAAAAATCACCTGTACTTTTTTGGGAAATGATTGAAGTACTCCGACAACCATTATTTCTCACTTGTTTTGTCTGGCTGTTATATGTCGCCTGCTCAGCACCTTTTTTATCAAACATGCGAATGGAATTATACGCTGAAAATCCAATGATATGCAGGTTCCGGAAAGCTTTATAAAAACTCGTATCGTTTTCTATTTGTTTTAAAATAGTCCGGTAATCAAGTTTATTTCGTACGATCACTTCACGAAGTGTCACCGATTGATTTTCCAGAATGACTGTAGTATCCTGCGCAAAAATAGCATTCGAAAAGAATAGAAAAACCGGTATAATTATTTTGAAAAATTTCATTTTGGGAACATCATTTTATAGTCAACTTTGACTTTGCCTTTACTAATATCGTTTAATTTTCCACGCAACATTTTTTTCTTTAAAGGTTTCAGGTAATCAATAAATAATTTACCTTCTATATGATCGTATTCATGTTGTATAATTCTCGCCGTGATGCCATAAAATGTTTCTGTATGTGGCTGAAAATTTTCATCAAAATATTCCACAGTCACCGATTCCGGGCGCAATACATCTTCTCTGATCTTTGGAATGCTCAGGCATCCTTCATTATAAGTCCAGTCATTGCCATCCAGGTTTTTAATTTGGGCATTGATGAAAACCTTTTTGATGCCTGGTTCATCAGCATATTTACCTTTATCTTCTTCGTCCTGGTGTTCAAATATTTGTTGACTGTCCACCAAAAAAAGGCGGATGGGCTTGTTAATCTGTGGTGCAGCCAAACCCACGCCACTGCTTGCATACAGCGTTTCTTCCATATCGGATAAAAGCTTTTGCAACTTTGGATAATCTGCTGAAATATTTTCACTCTTTGACCTTAAAATTTCTGCGCCGTAAGCTACGATCGGTAAAACCATATAAAATGCCGCTTTATTTAAAAAAAAATTATTTGCAAAGATAGAAAAATGCCTGTTAATACACTCGTTAAACTATTGATCTCAGGTATTCCTGTAGTAAAAGCGTGGCAGCGATCACATCTA
>JBDTAN010000083.1:0-4436 GCA_039924585.1 Chitinophagaceae bacterium
TATTGCTTTTATAAATCAAATTGCCTATTTTACTAACTCACAATAATGTAATTGAAATTATTTTAAAAAATATTCAAATAATTTTTTTATGCCAAATACTTATTTCAAACTTCATATTCAATTTGTATTCGCGGTAAAATTCCGTGCAGCATTCATTCACAAAAGTTGGAAAGATGATCTGCATAAATATATTACTGGCATCATTCAAAAAAATGATCATAAGATGCTTCAGTTAAATAGTATGCCGGATCATATTCATATTTTTATTGGCATGCGCCCTCATCAGTCAATTGCGGCGTTAATACAAAATGTAAAAACCGAAAGCAGTAAATGGATTAAAATTCAAGGTTTTTGCAATACAAAATTTGCCTGGCAAAATGGTTATGGTGCATTTTCATATTCCAAAAGTCATGTAAATAATGTGATTCGATATATTCAAAACCAGGAAATACATCATAAAAAAGTTGCATTTTTGGTTGAATATAGAAGAATGCTAAAATTGTTTGAGGTTGAATATGAGGAGAAATATCTTTTCCAGGAACCAATTTAAGGAGTAACATTTTTAGCTATGGCCAGAATTTTTTTAAAAATATTTTAGGAAGTATTTTTGATGCTGCTCTTTTTTCCAGGCGTATCGTTTTGATAAAAATAAAATACGTTTTTGTGTAAGACTAAAGCACAAAGCGTTCCTCCGGAACGCTGCTTTAAAAATCACCGAATTATCTACCCACAAGATGTTCCTCTGGAACATAGTAAAATTTGAAGCAAAAGATCATATATTTTCAATTAAATATTTATGAGGTTTTTCCATTCTTATGAATGTTCCAGAGGAACATTTCATGGGTAGCAGTGAATTCAGATTATGCGGTATCGTTCCGTTGGAACGTTTTGTGTATGAATTTTTAAAAATTGAAATGTTGTAATGCTTTTCAATATTGAAACCTGATTTTTTTTCTCATGGGAGCATAAAGCGTTCCTATGGAACGCGCGGTTATAAATAACATACTGTTTCTACCCACAAGATGTTCTCCTGGAACATAGTAAAATCAACTACAAAGAAAGTGAGGGTTTTTTATTAAAAAAATATGAAATTTTTCATTCATCCGAATGTTCATTAGGAACATTTTATAAAAATATTTATGAGGTTCTCTATTCTTATGAATGTTCCAGAGGAACATTTCATGGGTAGCAGTGAATTCAGATTATGCGGTATCGTTCCGTAGGAACGTTTTGTGTATGTATTAATGAAATGGAACCGATGTAATTTTTTTATAAATTCTGAAAAACTAATTTTTTTATCATCGGAGCACAAAGTGTTCCTCCGGAACGCCGGCGTATAAATAATATGCTGTTTCTACCCACAAAATGTTCCTTTGGAACATAGCCGAGAGATTATAAATAAATTCTCCAGTAATTATTCAAATACCAGGCAAGAAAATATTTTCATTTAAGAGCATGTTCCAGAGGAACATTTCATGGGTAGTAGTGAAGGCAGCTATTGCTGTATCGTTCCGCAGGAACGTTTTGTGTATCTATTAATGAAATTGATGAGGGCAAAATATTTAATGAATTTAGAAAACCTGATGTTTTAATTTTTCGGCACAAAGCGTTCCTCCGGAACGCAGATGCTAAACAATTCATTTTTTCTACCCACAAGATGTTCCCCTGGAACATTTGCTCCGTAAAATATTTGTCAAAGTATTTTTAATTCATCAACCGCTCTACGGTCCAGTAAGACGCGATAATGGCAATGAGAATGGACAATGGATAAACGAATTTATTTTTGAATCCAGGCTTTTTTCCTAAGGGTATGATGAACAATCCAAATACGAATAATATGATGCACATCTGCCCAATTTCTACACCGAGATTAAATGCCAGAATGGATGTAAAAAAATTATTTCGTGGAATGCCTACTTCACTTAAAGCAGAAGCAAAACCCATTCCATGTACAAGACCAAAAAAGAAAACGACTAATACCCGCCAGGGTTTTAATTCATTGAGTAAAATATTTTCAACAGCAACAAACACGATGGATAAAGAAATCAGGGGCTCCACAACTGCACCGGGTGCTACAATAATTCCTTTCACACTTAATGCAAGCGTGATAGAATGTGCGACTGTAAATGCAGAAGCCTGCCAGAGAATGGTTTTTATTTTATTGCTTAGTAAACATAAACTCGTAACAAAAAGAATATGATCAAATCCATAAGGAATAATATGTGTGACACCCATTTTAAAATAAAACCAAACGACACTTCCTGTAGGTGCGCGTTCCATTGTTATATTAATTGGATGAGCGAAAACAGGTAATGCAGCCAGCATTAGAATGATGATGCCGGCAATGCATCTGACACTGTTTTTATTAGAAAATATTGGTTGCAATTTCTTAATTATTAAAATTCAGATTTAAAAAACTCATAACGTTTGTAACGCGGTTGTACTTTGAATACGCAATGCGGGTTGAATGTTCGCATTCGTCTGAAGCCCTTCCTGCAACACGGTTTTAGCCAGTGACTTCTCCCCTGCTTTTGCATAGATTAATCCTGCGCGGCAAAGCAATACGGGATTTTTAGAATTTGTTTTTAATGCCACTTTAATAAACGGCAAAGCTTTTTCATAATCTCCTTTGGAGTAATAAACCCAGGCTACACATTCATTGACATCAATGTTATCCGGACGGCGGTTGTATTCAAGTAATGCATGTGAAAGTGCATTATCATTATCATTTATTTTGAGGTAGGCATACGCGAGTTCTTTATCCACATAGTGCCCGATATTCTGATCATTGTTCGCACTTTGAGATTCTTTGATCATTAAATCAATAATTTTTTTCTCTAAATTAATGGCATTTTGCGGCTCACCCATTTGCATATATAAATCAACCATGCCATCTTTAATTTTAAAATCAGTAACAGCAGAATCTGCTTGTTTGTAATAATTCATTGCCTGGCCATAATTTTTTTCTGAGGCAGTAATACGAGCTAAGCCTGCAAGGGCGTATGGGTATCCCGGCCTGCGTTCCAGCGCAATACTATAATGCATTTTCGCATTTAATAAATCACCTGTATTTTCATATAACTGGCCCAATTCTACGCGTGACCATTCTGTACCTTCATCACCTGGTGAACCAGCTTCCACGGCCATTTGCATTGCTTTGATGGCACCCGGATAATCGCCATAAATTTCACGCAGGTAAGAGGCTCTTGCATAAGAGCGCATATCCGGGCGAATCGTCAACATTTGATCAGCGTTTGATACGGCTTCTTTATAATTTCCTGTTTCTACATTTCCATCTACACATAAACCATAGACAAAAGAGTTATACGGATTGATCGCTTTTGCTTTTTCAGCAATAGATAATCCATCCTGGAAATGGTGCTGTGATAAATACACCAATGATTGTAATGTGAGTGCTTCAAAATCCTGTGGATTTATTTGCAGTGCTTTATTGATGGTAGAAAGTGCGGCTTTATCATAGTACGCATAATTAGCAGTAACACGTGCTTCCCGGATATACATCGTGGCAAGGGATGCCAGCGATTTACTGTCATTGGGATTTTCTTTTAATTTTTGAAAAAGCTTATAAGAATCTTCTTTAACTTTTTGGTATTCAGGACTTTTAGCGGCTTCACCTGTGCGGGGCAAAAATGCATAAGTATCCGGATTCGTCGTTTTATTTTTTAAAGAATAATTTAAAATGATTGCAGCAATAGAAACAGCGAAAACAATCAATAAGACTATGTAAATATTTTTCTTTTTCATCGAAATAAATTTTGTGGAATTTCTTCCCGTTGAGATAAAAATTGCAGGCAACCCTGATCAAGGGCTGCCCGCAATTTTCATTTTATTGTTTTGCAATTTTCAAACTCTGTGTAAGTTGTCCATTGATCACAGCATTGATATAATAGATACCATGTGCTGCATTTCCTGAATTCCAATTTACAGTGTACGTTCCTGCTTTTTGATTTCCTTGTACTAAAGTGGTGATCACTTTTCCATTTACATCCAATACATTAATTTGTACAGCGGATGAAGTTTCAAGGCGATATTTTATAGTACTGCTGGATACAAAAGGATTAGGAGAAGCAGAAGCCACGAATGATGGCGCGCTTACCTCAGATCCTGTAATGGTATTAGAGAAATTTTGAGCAGGCAATGCATCATCACCAGGAGTACCTTGCTGGGGAACATTACAGCCACATGTTGGGCTGGTGCCGCTCCATGGCAATTGCTCATAAGGGAATGATGTTCTGAAAGCAGTGTCATTTTTATTTACACCGGTATGATATACTAAAACTTTCAGTAACTGAGGTGTTACCAGGTTTCCTTTAAAATCATCATAAGGAAGACCAATCGCAGCAAGCGCTACGCCGGCAACTGCCTGCAATTCTATACGTGTAACATCATCTTCTAACCTGCGTCCGTTCGGGAAG
>JBDTAN010000084.1:0-4608 GCA_039924585.1 Chitinophagaceae bacterium
CTGGTTGAACCTGGCTTTACCACTTTCGCGGCTGGAAGCAAAATAAATACTTTTACCATCATTGGTCCAGTCCACAATTCTGTCCGCATAACCATGCGCAGTAAGTCTTTGCGGGATTCCACCTGCTACTGGTAAAGTGTACACGTCAAAATTTCCATCATACCTGCCGGTAAATGCAACTGTATTTCCATCGGGTGAAAATTTAGGCATAATTTCTACGCCGGGAGGAGAACTTAGTTTCACTGCCATGCCGCCTTCTTTGGGCATTATCCAAATATCATTGGCATATACAAAAACGATTTTCGTAGCCGAGACATCCGGGTAACGAAAGAGGCCAGCATCAATTTGTGCATTAGATGAAAAGCCTGCCAGCATTGCCAGCGATAGAAGGCATGCAATTTTTCGCATCATTTGTTTTGGTTTTATTTAATTAAATTAATTTGAGATATTAAAAGAAGTTTTAAAAATAAAGAAGTTATTGATAAACAAAATAAAAAGTTTTTATAAAACTTTAGAAACACCGATCCATTCAAAAACATAGAGTTTCCAAACAACTACATCTTATGGTGATTATGATTCTATATTTGTATTTCATTTTTATTTAAATTATTCTAAGGTGAACAAAGTTTTGATTATAGACGATGAAGAAAAAATAAGAACCCTGCTTTCTAAAATTATAACCCTGGAAGGTTTTGAAGTTGTAAAGGCAGAAGATTGTAAATCTGCTTTAAAAAAGTTTGACCGGCCGGATATAGACATCATCATATGCGATGTAAAATTGCCGGATGGAAATGGTATTGAACTGGCTAAAAAAATAAAAGAGAAAAATCCGGTTGCAGAAATTATTTTACTCACCGCTTACGGCAATATTGCGGACAGTGTGCAGGCAATAAAAAATGGTGCATTTGATTACATTACGAAAGGCGATGACAATAATAAAATAATTCCATTACTTTATAAAGCAGTAGAAAAAGTAGCATTGGCAAAACGTGTATTCCAGTTAGAAAAAAAATTAGGCAACAAATATTCATTCGATAATATTATTGGTAAATCCAATACTATAATAGAAGCCATTGATGCTGCAAAAAAAGTAGCCGCCACTAATGCAACTGTATTACTTACTGGAGAAACAGGAACCGGTAAAGAAGTTTTTGCCCAGGCGATTCATAATGCAAGCAATAGAAATAAAGAAAATTTTATCGCTATTAATTGTTCTGCTTTTAGTAAAGATTTATTAGAAAATGAAATATTTGGGCATAAAGCCGGGGCATTTACCGGAGCATTAAAAGAAACAAAAGGGATTTTTGAAGAAGCTAATAGCGGCACAATTTTTTTAGATGAGATAGGAGAAATGCCTTTGGATTTACAGGCCAAATTATTAAGGGTTTTAGAAACCGGTGAGTTTTTAAAAATAGGTGATAGCAAATCTACAAAAGTCGATGTACGCATTATAACCGCTACCAACAGGAATTTGCAAAAAGAAATGGAAGCAGGAAATTTCAGGGAAGATCTCTTTTACCGCATTGCTGTTTTTCAAATTAATTTACCAGCATTGAGAGAAAGAGTAATTGACATTGATGCCCTGGCTTTATTTTTTTTACAAGGATTTGCGCAAAAAACAAATAAGAAAATTACAGGGATTCCCAAACTATACCTGGAGGCATTAAAACAACATTCATGGAAAGGAAACATTCGTGAATTAAAAAATGTGATAGAACGCAGTGTCATTTTAACGGATGATAATGAATTGAAGATTGATAGTTTACCCATTGAATTGAAATCAAATAATCTACAAGCCGCTTCAATGAAAACGATGTCGGCATTTGAACTTGCGAGTGCAGAAAAAATCCATATTCAAAAGGTAATAAATTATACCAATGGAAATAAAACAGAAACCGCCAGGTTGCTGAATATTGCGCTGACTACATTGTACCGCAAACTTGAAGAGTACAAAATAAAATAGTCCTTTCAAAACGATAGACATCTCCCTTTCAAAATGATAGGGTTTGCAGTTTTCTGATTTTCTTTAAATATTCTACAATTCAATGACAGCAATAATTTCAGGAACTAAATTGTTGAATGGTATAGCAATTGATTGTATCCTGGTACAATTGTATTTTACAATTTAATCATTTTCTTAACCGGGAGCATCGGTTAATTTAAATTGAACGTGCTTTTCAAATTTTTTATTATGGCCACGAAAGCAATCTTCAAAGAAGTCGGAATATATATACTTATATTTCTTTTCTTCAGCATTTGGTTCAAGCTGTTCATATGGTTATTTTCTGGTATCCATTTGAGCATATAATTCTTTGAAAAGAACTCAAAGATTCTCCGCAGCGGTACCAGGACCTGGTAATTTAATAGTAGTCATTTAATGTAGGGAATATTCCTGAATTCACAGTTGTATCATTAATGCCTGTTAGCGCAAGCGTCTTCAAGCTATTAAGTTAAGACATACGCAAATAGAAAAACCATAGCGTTAAGAACTGAAAAAAATCAGTTCTTTTTTTTATTAAAAATAAAATCAATGATTGAAAATAACCCTTTCAAAATGATAGCTTTCTCCCTTTCAAAACGAAAGGTTTATTTATTTACGGGAATTGAAGCCGGCATATATTATCCCCTGGAACGACTATACAGTAAGGGTTACATGAGATTTCCTTAAAAAATATTGTTAACGGAACATTTTTGGTAATCATTGTAAAAAATAAAACTATGCACACAATTATTTTAATCCTCGCCGGGCTCGTTTGCTTCTGGCTCTTTTTTAAAGCAGTTGATTTTTTTGAAAAAATATAACCTTCTAAAATTTACACATTATGATGACTATCCTTTTCGCAATAGCTGTACTGGTATTTATTTACCTGATTTACGTGCTACTCAAACCTGAAAAATTTTAACCTCAAAATCACTACAATGAATACTGAAATGATTGGCATTATTGTTTCCTTTCTCATTACCCTGGCGATTGCTTTTCCACTTGGAAAATATATAGCAAAGGTCTTTAAAGGAGAAAAAACTTTTACTGATTTTTTAAATCCTGTGGAGCGATTTATTTTTCGCTTTTGCGGAATTAATCCGAATAAGGAAATGAACTGGAAGCAACATTTAGTTGCATTACTATCCATTAATATGATATGGTTTGTATATGCATTTGTTTTGTTGATATTCCAGGGCAGTTTATTCCTGAATCCTGATGGCAACGCAAGCATGTCTCCGGATTTATCTTTTAATACAGCTATCAGCTTTTTAGTGAATTGCAATCTGCAACATTATTCCGGTGAAACCGGGCTTACTTATCTTACTCAACTTTTTGTAATTACTTTTTTACAATTTGTTTCAGCCGCTACAGGTATTGCAGCGGTGGCTGTTTTATTCCGGGCTTTCGCAGGAAAAACCACTGACCAACTTGGAAATTTTTTCGTGTTTTTTACTAAAAGTATTACGAGAATTTTAATTCCGCTAAGTATTGTAGTCGCTTCTATTTTAGCTTTTAATGGAACTCCAGCAAGTTTTGATGGCAAAGACAGCATTGTAACCTTACAAGGCGATAGCGTGCAAGTTTCGAGAGGACCCGCAGCAGGCATGATTGCAATCAAACACCTGGGAACCAATGGTGGTGGCTGGTTTGGTGTGAATAGCACGCATCCTTTGGAGAATCCAAATTACCTCACCAACATGACAGAAGTGATAGCACAGGTAATTATTCCTATCGCTTTAATTTTTGCATTTGGTTTCTTTATTAAAAGAAAAAAATTCGCATACATCGTTTTTGGCGTGATGACAGTCGGGATGCTTGCATTCATGATTCCTAATATTATTTCCGAAACAAGCGGTAGTCCCGCACTGGCAAATATGCACCTCGCAAGTAATGCCGCGATGGAAGGTAAAGAAGTTAGGTTTGGAGTGACAGCTTCTGCGTACTGGCAAGTGATGACGACTATAATTTCTACAGGTTCAGTTAATTCAATGCATGATAGTTCAATGCCTATGTCCGGTGCTATTCAAATGCTGGGCATGATGACCAATACGTTTTATGGAGGCGTGGGAGTTGGAATTTTAAACTATTTCATTTTCATCATCATAGCCGTTTTTATATCCGGTTTAATGGTCGGGCGTACGCCCGAATTTATGGGTAGAAAAATTGAAGCGCGTGAAATAAAAATTGCTTCGCTCATTGCTTTGCTTCACCCATTTATTATACTCGTTGGAGCGGCGCTTTCATCTTATGTTTTAGTTCATCATCCCGATGCGGCATGGTCAGTGAAGCCTTCATCCTGGTTAAACAATCCCGGCAGCCATGGATTTTCGGAAATGTTGTATGAATATACTTCAGCGGCTGCAAACAATGGTTCTGGTTTTGAAGGGCTGGGAGACGGAAATGTTTTCTGGAATATAAGCACTGGCTTTATATTGATATTGGGTAGATTTCTCCCAATCATAGGCCCGGTGGCAATTGCAGGATTATTGGCCAATAAAAAATATATCCCGGAATCTGCAGGAACATTGAAAACTGATACCGTAACATTTGGTATCATGACGTATGCTGTTATTATGGTCATTGCTGCGCTGGCATTTTTCCCTGCACTCACTTTAGGGCCCATC
>JBDTAN010000085.1:0-3980 GCA_039924585.1 Chitinophagaceae bacterium
CCGGCATCATTTTTTTCAATTCATTTCCCACACTGAGCCAGTTAAGCGGATTAATAGAATTAATCCGAACTTTAATATCAATATCTTTTGGCGCAGGCTCACTTGAAAATTGCGTAGTCCCCGGAAAAAGAAAGCCTGGATCTTGCAAGGAAAAAGTATAAATAGAAGCATCATGGCCAGCTTGTTGAAATGCCCTGGCAAGACGTTCATCAAAAGACGCAAGTCCACCCCGAAGCGGGTGTGCAGGTCCTATAATAATTATTTTAAGCATGGAAGGAAATGACATTCATTATAAAAATAAAAGATACCGTTAATCCAGGCCAATCTTTTTTTCAATGAGGTATGTATTTCTGTCAACAGAACTTCGTGAAATTAATTCAGCTAAAAAGCCTGCGAGGAATAATTGTAAGCCAAGTATCATCGCAGTAAGGCCTATATAAAAAGCAGGCCTGTTCGTTAATGCAAAATTTGGGTTTGCAAATTTCCCAATAACTAAATAAATGCTGCTGATAAAGCCCACAATAAAACAAAGCATACCATATAGTCCAAAAAAATGCATAGGCCTTTTTCCAAATTTGCTGACGAAAGTTATGGTTGATAAATCAAGGAAACCATTGACAAAACGTTCCCAGCCAAATTTCGTAACGCCATATTTTCTTGGCCTGTGTTCCACTACTTTCTCACCAATTTTCCGAAAGCCCGCCCATTTCGCCAGGACTGGAATATAGCGGTGCATTTCTCCATATACCTCGATACTTTTCACCACTTTTTTCTTATATGCTTTAAGGCCACAATTAAAATCATGCAGTTTTATTCCGGAACTTCTGCGAGCCGTCGCATTAAATAATTTAGAGGGTAAATTTTTGGTTAGCTTATTATCATAGCGCTTTTTTTTCCAGCCACTAACAAGGTCAAAATTTTCTTCAATGATCATTTTTCGAAGCCCGGGAATTTCATCCGGGGAATCCTGCATGTCTGCATCCATTGTGATGACAACGTCTCCCTGTGCGGCTTTGAAGCCTTCATTCAGTGCTGCAGATTTTCCATAATTGCGTTGAAAACGAATGGCTTTGATATGTTTATTATTTGCTGAAAGTGTATTAATAACATCCCAGCTATCATCCGTACTGCCATCATCTATAAAAATAATTTCATAAGAAAAATGATTCTCATCCATCACGCGGATTATCCAGTCGCAAAGTTCCGGTAGAGATTCTTCTTCATTCAGTAAAGGGATAATGAGTGAAATGTCCATCCTTAAAAAATTACATTTGAATTTGATGACCAAAGGGATCCTGAGGTTGCTTTTTAGCAAAAGCAGCACCCAAAAGAGACGAGATGGCACCAACAATTGCAAACATAATTAGAATCCCACCAACAGCGAACGGAACAAAAAATCGCTTTGCAATATCCAAACCGCTCTGCATTTGTTCGTCAGTTAAATTGCCCTGTTCCTGCATTTTTTGACGGGCAATTTGCAGACCTTTATCTACCATATCAGGAAAAAGAAATAACAAAGACAATAAGGTATACACACAAGTTAATGCAGTGACGACCATCGCAGTTTTAAACCCATGGGCAAAAACATTTCCAAAGGTTACATTCGCTTTCATTTGTTTAGAATAACTAATACAGCTCCATATTATCCCTACCAAAAGAATTACATACTGAATAGAACTTAAAGACTGATTCATTGCCTCACCCATAAAATAAACGACCAATCCATAAACAATCATAATCAGTGTAATAACTATGCCTTTGACAATTGGCGTGGTAACTTTTTCTTCCATATTAATTAATTTTTTAAAAAATGGTTGGTTTATTTTTTGTAAAAATGCCCTTGATGGAACCATTCAATTTCTTTCCAAAAAATGCTGAATTTTTAGAAAGGCTGTAATTTTCTTTTTCATCAAAAACAAAATTTCCGCTTCTTTTATAAATCGAAAATTCTGCTGGCAAACCTTCTTCAATACCTGCCGAAGGTAAGTTAAATATGCTCCTGGCATTTGTTGAAAAGAGTTCTATAAGTTGAGTATCAGAAAGTGTTGGTAAAATAGTATTGATCACTGCAAAGCAAGTTTGTAGACCGATCATGCCAAATTTTGCATATTCAAATTCCACCGTTTTTTCATCCCAGTCGTGTGGCTGATGATGCGTGACAATGCAATCTACATCTCCATTTAAAACTGCTTTGCGCAATGCCATCATATCAGTCCGGCTGCGCAGGGGAGGAGACAGTTTAAGGTTGGTATCATAATCCTGCAAATCTTCATCACAAAAAAACAAATGATTGGGCGTAACCGAACAAGAGACATTAAGACCGGCTTTTTTAGCTTTTTTTATAAGCGCAACGGAAGAGACAGTGCTTACGCCTGTTATATGCAATTTTGAACCCGTATAAGCCAATAATTCCAAATCTCTTTCTATAATTAGCTTTTCCGCCATTGCAGGAATTCCCGGAAGCCCGAGCCGCGTGGAAATAATGCCTTCATGCATCAGGCCGGATTTTGCAATACTTTTATCCACCGGCACCTGGATGATCGTAGCATCTATAGCTTTTATATATTCCAGGCCTTTTACAAGTAAAGCACCAGATTGAACAGGTGAAGTACCATCGGTAAATGCAATAGCGCCACTTTTATACATATCATACATTTCCGCCAGGTCTTTGCCTTCGATGTTTTTAGAAACAGCACCCAGCGGCTGGATATTTACAGGAAGGTTTTTAGATTTTTCTACAATGTATTCAACAGACGTTTTTTTATCAGTTACCGGGTTTGTTTCGGGTAAAATAAAAACGCGCGTATAACCACCATGTGCGGCGGCGGCGCTACCTGATTCAAGGGTTTCATTTTGCTCATAACCCGGATCGCAGAAATTGGAAAAAATATCCACCCAACCAGGAGAAACTGAATACGATTTTAAATCAATGATCTCTGTTTTTTCTTTTGGCGGAGCAATATTTTTGCTGATCTTTTTGATAATTCCGTTCTCAACCAGGATGTCTTTAACCAAACCGTTCAATGAGGATTGCGGGTCAGTGATTTTTACATTTTTCAGTAAAATAAGCATGCGTTGGGTCAGAAAATTTGATGCAAGATAAGATGAAATTTATTAAAAGCGGTTACATTTGCAGCGCTCTTAAATAACAGGAGTAAAACGGGTAGTGGCGCAGCCCGGTAGCGCACACGTCTGGGGGGCGTGGGGTCGCAAGTTCGAATCTTGTCTACCCGACTTTAAGGCAAACCAATTGGTTTGCTTTTTTATTTGACTGTAAATATTTATGTGTTGACAATTTTTATATATTCTATTTTTTACTAAAATTATAGAATTTGCCTTAAACAGGAAAAACCAACAATGATTTTTGTATGTATCATGGAAAACTTACAGATTTTTATTGCTATTCAACATAATGTTATTTCCTATAATTAATATTATGTTAACTAATATATTCGAAAACTATTCTTACGTTTTAGATAAAATAATAACTGCCAGCTTATAGCCGGCAGTTAGTTAAATGATTTTTTTAATTTTATTCTTTATACTTATCGTGTTCCGCATCATATTGCTTAAACTTCGCATCATATTTATCGTAATCTTTTGGATTGATACCTTTGCTTTTGTCTCTTTTCCAGATAAATAAATTGGCCAGGTAATCTACTGTGCGATTCAGGCTATTTGATTCATTTTTACTTCGGTCTGTTTTTGCTTTCAAAATAGTATATGCCTGCTCCAGGTAATCTATGGATTTATCCGCATAAATTCTTTGCTGAGCAACTAAAGAATCTCTTTGTTTTTTCAAAACCGGTGATTCACCACGCAAATCGTAAAAACGCTGATCCAGCACACCAAAAAGATTATAGGTAAGCACGCCGGCATTAAACATATAAATACCATTTTGCTCTTGTTTAAAAGCTTTGGTATACGCATCGGCAGACATCAAGCTAAGATTTACCTGTTGAAGACTATCCATATCTTTT
>JBDTAN010000086.1:0-4115 GCA_039924585.1 Chitinophagaceae bacterium
ATTGCGGATTAATTCCAAAATTGGTCAAAGAAGGATTTAAAGGGAAAATATTTTGCACACCTGCCACAAAAGATCTCGCGGAAATTCTATTATTGGACTCCGCTGAAATTCAAAGAGATGATACAAAATTTATCAATAAAAGAAGGGCAAAAGAAAACCTGCCACCTTACGAACCGCTTTATACGGTGGATGATGCAAAAGCTGCTTTCGGACTTTTTAATATAGTGCAATATCATGAATGGTTTGAAATAGAACCCGGTGTGAAAGTTTTTTATACGGATGCCGGCCACATTATCGGTAGTGCTGCCGTGCATGTAAAAATCACAGAGAATAATGTGACAAGGCAAATCTCTTTTAGTGGTGATGTTGGCCGCTATGGCGATGTAATCTTAAAATCACCGGAAACATTTGAACAGGCTGATTTTATTATATGTGAAAGCACTTATGGAAATAGTTTGCATGAAAATATTTTGGATACACCCGGTCAACTCTTGCAATGGATTCAAAAAACCTGTGTTGAGAAAAAAGGTAAGCTGATCATTCCTTCATTCAGCGTGGGGCGTACACAGGAATTATTATATTTTTTAAATGGCCTGAGTAATGAAAACAAATTGCCGCATGTACCTGTTTTTGTGGACAGCCCACTAAGTAGTGAAGCAACAGAAGTTGTAAAAAATCACCCGGAGAATTTTAATAAGACCATTCAAAAATTAATGGAAACAGATCATGATGTATTTGATTTTCCTGGCTTAACTTTTACAAAATCTGTAGAAGACAGTAAAAAAATTAATGACCTAAACGCGCCTTGTGTCATTATTTCTGCAAGTGGTATGGCCGATGCAGGCCGCGTAAAACATCATATACTGAATAATATTAATGATCATAGAAATACTATTTTATTGGTAGGTTATTGTGAACCACATTCTCTCGGTGGACGTTTAATGCGCGGAGAAAAAGAAGTGAAAATTTTTGGTCAAATGTTTAATGTAGTTGCCGTAGTTGGCAGTATGCGCAGCATGAGTGCGCATGGAGATTATAATGACCTTTGTCAATTTCTAGCTTGCCAGGATATGAAACAGGTTAAAACATTATTCATTGTTCATGGTGAATATGATGTGCAACAGGATTTTCAGCGAAGCCTGATTAAAAAAGGTTTTCCGGATGTGCAGGTTCCTCCAATGCACCAGGAATTTGGGCTGGGGTAAAAAATAATCCCATAGGTTTAAAAAATAAGTATTAGATTAGCATTGTTTTTTGGAATTCTAATTGCTGACTTTTAAACCTGCCACTATGAACCACTACCTGCAAATGCGGAAGCATTGCTATTCCCAAATTTTTTTTGAGAAAAATTTCAAACGTGCAATTTTCTTTTTATTTATTTTTTTGACTTTTAGTGCATGTCAAAAAGATTTTAAAAATATTGATGATCAGATTGCTAATGAAGGTAATTCAGTTACCGGCAGATTTGATCCCGGAAAATCAAAGCCCAATATCATCCTGATCATTGTTGATGATATGGGTTATGAAATTCCCACATTTACCGGAGGACAATCTTATAATACCCCCAACCTGGATTTTATGGCTAAGCGGGGCATTCAGTTCACGCAGGCCTATTGTCACCCGGATGGCTTTCCATCCAGGCTTGCTGCAATGACCGGTAAATATAATTTCAGAAATTATATAACCTGGGGGATTTTACCGCCGGGAGAAAAAACAATTGGCAATATGTTACAGGATGCAGGTTATGCAACCTGCTTTGTGGGGAAATGGCAAAATGATGGTGGTGATCAAAGAATTCATGACGCTGGGTTTCAAAGTTACCTGGCTTTTTTACCTTATAATAACAGGCCACTTGACGATTTAAAACATCGCTATAAAAGTCCAAACTTATATGAAAATGGTGCGTATCTTCCTGATTCAGTAACACATGGCAAATATTCAGAAGACCTGAATGTAGAATATCTTAATAGTTTTATTGACAGTAATACTACGCGTCCTTTTTTTGCTATTTATTCAATGCCCCTTGTGCAGCGGCCCTGGTCACCTACGCCTGATGATCCTGAATATGCGGACTGGGATCCGAATAATGGCATGGAAGACATAAAATATTTTCCATCCATGGTAAATTATATGGATAAAAAAATAGGCGAAATATTGACCAATTTATTAAACAAAGGTCTGCGCGGTAAAACACTTGTAATTGTTACAACTGATAACGGCACTAACCGCTCAATAAAAATGATATATAATGGTGAGCCACGGAATGGACAAAAAAATAAAACTACTTTGTGGGGCATACGTATTCCGCTGGTTGCAATGTGGCCCGCAAAAGTACCGAAAGGCCAGGTAACAGATGCGCTTGTTGATTTTACAGATTTTTTACCAACGCTTGCAGATGTAGCCGGCATACCGGAACCTTCTGATTATGGTATCCTGGATGGAGTGAGTTTTTATGATAATATGCGGAGTATTCCCGGAAGAGACCGGACCTGGTCATTTTGCCAATGGGATAATAACCCAAATGATACAACACCCATGGTTCGCTATATTAATGACACCATGTATAAATTATATGATACGCCTTTATATGATAGTTTTTATAAAGTAACGCATGATGTAAATGAAAAAATGAAATTGAATTTAAGTAAACTTAATGCTCAACAAATAAATATTCGGGACAGCTTTATTTCGGTATTGCAATCCGAGCATAACTGATTATAACAGACCAAATTTTTCTTGCTTATTTTTTAATTATTGGAAAAGGTCTAGGTGATGAATACCCTGATACAAAGGTGGCATTGCATCATTAAATATATTATTAAGGCATAATTGAGTTAACCACAATTTTCAAATAAGTTATTTAAATTTTTTCGTATGATAAGTAATCTCAACAGTGTGTCATTATTTATTTTCAACAAATTATTTTATTTTTTTATTGATAAAACCTACATTGTGTGCCTGCTTTTTATTTGTGTTTTATAAAAATTAAAAACTAAACCATGCAACCAACATCAAAAGTGCAGCCGTATCAAAAAAGTAAACAACGTATAATCTTACTGTTTTCGGTAATTTTTAGTATTACAATTTTAAGCCTGAGTAGTTGTAAAAAAGATTTTACGCCGATGGGAAATACAGAAGTTTCCAATACTGATTTAGGAAATTTAGACAATATGGGGAATTCGGGTAAGCCTAATATAATTTTTATTATTGGAGATGATGTTGGCTATGAAATACCCAATTATACCGGAGGTGAATCTTATAGTACGCCAAGTTTAAATTATATGGCCAGTCATGGCATACAATTCAACTACGCTTTTAGTCACCCGGATGGATTTCCTTCAAGACTTGCAGCATTTACCGGGAAATATAATTTTAGAAATTATATTAATTGGGGCATTTTACCTCCCGGCGGTCATAACATAAGTAATATGTTGCACGATGCAGGCTATGCAACTTGCTTCGTCGGTAAATGGCAAAATGATGGCGGAGATGCTGCTATTAAAGGAGCTGGATTTGATAAGTACAGGGTTTTTCTGCCATTTGAATACCCATCCAATCAATTTAAAGGACGTTATAAAAGCCCGATCATTTATGAAAATGGAGATTTTCTGCCAGATAGTATTACCGCAGGCAGGTATTCTGAAGATATGAATGTGGATTACCTGGATAGTTTTATTGATCAAAATCAACATAAGCCTTTTTTCGCCGTTTATTCTATGCCCCTTGTACAAAAGCCCTGGGTACCAACACCAGATGATCCTGAATATGCAACCTGGGACCCTAAGTATGATGAATATAAACAGGACATTAAATATTTTCCTTCTATGGTAAATTATATGGATAAAAAAATTGGCCAGATTATGAATCACCTTGACGCCAAAGGATTGAGAAATAACACCCTGATTATCTTTACGACAGATAATGCTACTAACGTAAAAATTTCTTCCATGTGGAGAGGCCAATTAGTGAGGGGATTGAAAAACGGTACCGTTTTAGGGAGTACACGTCAACCTCTTGTAGCTTATTGGCCAAAAGGTATAAAGCCTAATCAATCCTCAAATACGCTGGTTGATTTTACAGACTTTCTACCAACTTTTGCAAATATGGCCAAGATT
>JBDTAN010000087.1:0-2753 GCA_039924585.1 Chitinophagaceae bacterium
TATTCCGCTGGATGAAACTCAGTTGATGGCATTAAATTTTACAAAAGAAGTGATGGCGGATGGCAGCATCAAATACATGAAAGGTTCATTTCGTATGGTATTGCCTAAAGAAGGCGATTTTAATAACCTGGATATTTGGTACAGGGAAGATTTCAGGCATCACCCGGATATTCATTTTGTGCATCAATTGCAAAACCATTACCTGCAGATGACTAAAATACATCTCACAGATGAAGTGATGGCGAAAAATTAAAATTCATTTATTTTAAACCGGGTTTTTCAACCCGGATTTTTTATGTCTATGCAAAAAAGAGGAAACAAATTATCGTTTTGTAAAGTGTAAATTTGCATATATTTTTTACTAACTAAAATTTATTTATGATGGATATGCATGAACAACGCGATCTAAGATTAGCAGTTTTGATAGACGCGGACAATGTACCTTATTCTAATATTCGCGAGATGCTGGAAGAGATTGCAAAATACGGCACGCCTACATTCAAACGTATTTATGCGGACTGGACAAAGCCAACTGTATCCGGATGGAAGAATGTATTGCTGGAACATTCCATTACACCGATTCATCAATTTAGTTATACCTCCGGAAAAAATGCAACTGACTCATCCATGATCATAGATGCGATGGACATTTTATATACCGGCCGCGTAGATGGCTTTTGTATCGTATCCAGTGACAGTGATTTTACGAGACTTGCTACACGTCTGCGTGAAGCGGGTATGAAAGTGTTTGGTATGGGAGAAAAGAAAACACCGAATGCATTTATTTCTGCCTGTGATAAATTTATTTATATCGAAATTTTACGCAACCATGAAGAGGAAGAAAAGCCGGGAAATAAAATTGCAAAAAACAAGCCTGGTGGAAATAAAAATACGGATGATAAAAAAGAAACCGTTCGAACTGTAAATAATCAATTGATCAAATTAATTGCTGACAGTATTAATGATATTGCGGATGAAGATGGCTGGGCATTTTTGGGTGAAGTTGGAAATCTTGTTTTAAAAAAGCAACCAGATTTTGATCCACGTAATTATGGGTTTAAGAAACTGGCACCTTTTATTAAAAGCATTAATAGATTTGAATCTGATGAAAGAAATACAGGTAAGAAAAATGTAACGCATGTATTTGTTCGCAACAAATAATTTCTATTGATTTTCTATTGGTTCTTTTGTTACAATTCGAATGCCCAGGCCGGGATTATTTGAAACGAATACCTGTCCATTTTCATACCTTAGCCCTGACGCATTTACACTTTCCTGGAGTAATGGTCCATCAATATCTGCTGCCTCAACCTGTGGCAGAAAATGTGCGACTGCTGCAGATCCGATCACGGATTCATTCATACTACCCATCATCACTTTCAAATTCAGACTCTTCGCTTTCTGAATCATACGCAATGCAGGCGTAATGCCGCTGCATTTTGTGAGTTTTATATTGATACCGTGAAAATGCCCTTCACATTTTTGCACATCTTCTTCTGCGATACAACTTTCATCTGCATATAATGGAAGCGGAGATTCCGCGTATAATAATTTCATGTCTTTCCAGGCATCTTTTGGTAGTGGCTGTTCTATCAGTTCTACCCCGAGCGATTTCAGGTGAGGGATTTTTTTGCGTGCTTCATTGAGTGACCATCCACCGTTCACATCCACGCGGAAAGTGGATTCGGTTTCTTTTCGCAAAGCAGTAATAATCTCCAGGTCATCTTCATTTCCAAGTTTTATTTTATAGACCGGCCATGGCTTTTCTTTCATTTTACGTATCATTTCTGGTATAGGTGCAAGGCCAATTGTATAATCAGTGGCAGGCGTTTTTTTCCATTCTGTTTTCCATATTTTATATAGCGGCAAGCCTTTCATTTGCCCAAACAAATCCCAGGCAGCCATGTCCAGCGCGCAGACCAGGAAAGGATTTTCGGGGTAAAGATGATGCAGGTAATGCCAGTAACGTTCCGGGTCTATCAAGGCAAATTTTTCTACAAAATCTTTACGTCTAACCAGGTCATCTATCATTTTCTCCACCGTAATATTATAGTAACTTATCTCAGGTGCTTCTCCGTAACCCGTGAAGTTACCAAGCGTTAAACCTACGACCAGTGCACGTTGTGAGGTTTTACTTCTCCCGCCTGAAATCGTAAATGGCTGTTTAAAAGATATATCATTTGTAAAATATTCCAGGTGCATGTGGTTTCATATTTTGCTAAAGGTAGTTTCAATTGATTACATACACTCTTACTTTAAGAGCGGTTTTTTAACCCCTCTTAAAATATAGTGCTACAGCACTATATTAGGCATTTATAGTGTCTGAACACTATATTATATATTTATAGTACTGTAGTACTATATTTTGTATGTATAGTATTACAGCACTATATTTGTAAAAACTGAGGAATTATGGCAAAACGATCTGTTGCTGCCGTCGTAATTACCGGGGATGTTGTGGCTTCTGCTGGTATGACCGTAGCCAGGAAAAAAAAATTAAAGCTTCTTTTGGAAAAAATATGTAACAGGATCCAGCAACAATACCCGGATTTTCAATGGCAGCAATACCGTGGAGATAGCCTGCAGGCGGTACTTACAAAAAACAGGGTGTTTGCACTTTCCGTTGCATTGCAGATGCAATGCCTGCTCATCGCCGAAGATTTTCTTATACGTCTTGCACTCGGTATCGGGAATATCAGTTTCCAAAGCACAGATATTATTACTTCTGATGGGACTGCTTTTCAACAGTCCGG
>JBDTAN010000088.1:0-5561 GCA_039924585.1 Chitinophagaceae bacterium
CCGAGGATTGGCGTGCCCTTTACTTCAGCTACATCCATTAATGGATTGTCCTGGTTGGGTGTTGAACAAATTTGTAATTTTCCATCATTCACTATTAACCATGCCCAGCCACTGCCGAAGCGCGTCATGCCTGCCTGGTTAAATTTTTCTTTGAACGCATCCATTGAACCAAATGTTTCATTTATTTTTTTGGCTATATCATCACCCGGCTTTCCATCACTATTAGGTGATAAAGTTTCCCAGAAAAAACTATGGTTCCAATGTCCGCCACCATTATTTCTTACAGCAGGAGAAATTTTTCCTGCATGTGCTACCAGTTCTTCCAGGCTTTTATTTTCATGTTCAGTGCCTGCAATTGCTTTATTTAAATTATCCACGTAAGCCTGGTGGTGTTTGTCGTGGTGAATCTTCATTGTTGTCTCATCAAAATGTGGCTCCAGTGCGTTGTATGCATAAGGCAGGGCCGGTAATGTAAATGCCATAATCTTGTATTTTTATTTTGTTTGAAAATATTTGTAGCCCTACAAATTTACTACAATGAAAAATAATAATTGTTAGGGTTGCTGTAATATTCTATTTATGAAAAAATGGAATGATTATCTTTTTGACCTGAAAAAATCCTGAATTAAAGCTGCACATGCTTCCTTCATCAAACCTTTTTTGATAATAGTTTTTGGGTGAAAGGGTGAGGCGTTGCCGGTATATCTGCTATATCCGTTTTTTACATCGGGTGCACCAAAAATCACTTCTTTCATTTTGCTCCAGTAAATAGCACCTGCACACATGAGACAAGGTTCAATAGTAACAAATAATTTTGCTTCCAGTAAATATTTAGCACCCAAATAATTACAGGCAGTAGTAATAGCAATGATTTCTGCATGTGCGGTTGGATCGTTTAAGCGTTCAACCTGGTTATATCCTTTGGCAATAATTTTATTTTCCAGCACAATCACTGCGCCGATTGGAACTTCATCACATTCGAATGCTTTTTGCGCCTGGATATATGCTTGCTGCATAAAATATTCATCATCTAAAAGCATATAAATTGGGGCTTTTATTTTGAAATAAATTTTAAAAAACAACTACTTTACATATTTCCAATTGCGAACCTTTCCTTCTTCCAACCATTCTAATGTAGTCTCAAGTCTTTTATCAAAGGTCTGTGGCGTTTTTGCTTCATTGAGCCAAAGTATGTATTCCTTTTTGTTGGCATCACTGAAATTTGCAAAAGTTGCACTTGCTTTTTTATTTTCCAGCAAAGCTTTTTTTAATGCGTCAGGAATTGTTGTAAGTGGTGTTTTTTTATGAATTTTTAAAGGAATTTTTATGTCATTTTCATTCAGTTCAACAGCTTCTTTAATATAGGAAATTAAGATCAGTTTATCCGGAAGCATATCAGTACATGTGATTTTATCGAAATTTCCCATGCCATTTTTTTCACCGATTTGCAAAAGTTTTTGTGGGTCTTTCATCAAGCCTGCTTTACGAAAAGAGATGGCGCAATGATTTTTAAATGCAGCCATACTACAAACGATTCCTTTATATTCAAAATTGGGAAATCCCCATTTTATAGTTTCTGTAATTTGAGGGCATACTGTATGCACAAGAGAACGGAAATGTTCAAGAATTGGCTTTGCAAAATCAGCCGACTTGTGGATGTATTCATCTACAAGTATATTTTTTTTACCCATGTACAAAAATTAAAAAAGCAATATAAACATATTTGAACTGCTTAAATTGCTTCTTTAAAAAAAGTATAGAAAACCGCGATTTATGGCGTATTTAAAATTGGTTTGGCCAGGCCAAGTTTTGCTTCCAGGCTTAATGTCGCATGCGGCACTGCACGTAAACGGGTCTTATCTATTAATTTACCCGTAACGCGGCATATACCGTAAGTTTTATTTTCAATGCGAATGTTTGCTTTTTCCAGGTGATCTATATAGGTAATCTGGCGACTGGCCATTTGGCTCAATTGCTCTCTTTCAATACTCATACCACCATCTTCCATGGTCATATACCTGTTATCTGTTTCATCACCACCCATATCATCTTTTCGGGTAATTAATCCCTGGAGATAAGCAAGCTCTTTTTTTGCTGCTTCCAATTTTTTCATAATCAGTTCCCTGAATTCATTTAATTCGGTATCTGTATAACGAACAAGTAAATCACCGGATTTCTCCTCATTTCTTTTTTCCAGTGGGGTATATCCGGGTTTATAAGGAACACTAGTTTTAACAGAGGTCTTAGGGATTTTTACTTCTTTGAGCGCTTCTGCTTTACCAGTTTTCCTGGAAACTGTTTTTATAGGTCCATTATCCTTTTCAGGAACCACATGTTTGTGCGTTTCTTTTTTTGCAACAGGCTTAGGCGGAGTTGGTGCGATATGGCCTGTAGGTTTTGTGTGCTGATCTTTTGGACTTGTTGGCTTAACTGCAGTATGCCCAGTTTTTGAAACAGGAAGTGCCTTACTCACAACGGTTGGTTTAACTGGTTTTGACACAGTTTTCTTTACTGGCTGTGTTTTTACAGGCACAAGCGTTTTCGTTATTTGCTTTTTTGCTGCAGCAGGTTTTGCCACCTCTTTTTTAGGTGCCGGCTTCGGGGCAGGTTTTTTTGTTTCAACCTTTTTATGGGTTGCATTAGGCTTGGCAGCTGCTTTATTAGGAGCGGCCGCTTTAGCAACAATCTTTTTTGCTGGTGCTGCTTTCTTTGCTGGTGCTTTTTTCATAGTATCTTTTTTTTGCATGACAGGCTTTTTTGGGTTAGCTTTCACTGCCTTTTTAGGCGCTGTTTTTTTTGTAGCCATGATGTAAGAATTTAAGCTATTTTATTTACTTCAACATTTAATGGCGTTTCATTAACTTCAATTTGAATCCCATCTATAATTTCTGGAACCCAAATAAGTTCACCTGCCAAAATTTCTGCGCAAATATAGTTTTTAAATTGAATAAGTGCAGCCTTTATTGCAGTGTTTTCAGGTAGTTTGACAATAATATGATCCGTGAGTGCAAAAGCCATTTCTTTCCGGATATTCTGAATGCGATTTATGAATTCCCGGGCCGTTCCTTCATTCACTAATGCATCATTTAATGTTATATCCAGTGCCACGGTCAAACTGCCTTTCGAAGCAATTCGCCATCCGGGAATATCATCCGCGGTTATTTCTACATCTTCAGTGGAAATAGAAATATTTTCTCCTTCTATATCTAAATCATAGATGCCGTTTTTCTCCAATTCTGAAATCTGATCCTGGCTGAATGCTGCAATGATGGTAGCGGCAACTTTCATTTTCTTTCCCAGCTTCGAACCCAGGGTTTTATAATTGGCTTTAATTTTTTTGGCTATAAATCCTTCCGTTGTGGAAATGTATTCCACTGCTTTTACATTTACTTCTGACTTGATCAGTTCTTCTACTTTTTGCAATTGTATTTTTTCCGCTTCGCTATAAATGGGAATTAAAATTCTTTGCAAAGGCTGACGAACTTTAATGGCGGCCTTTTTCCGGATGGATAAAATGAGCGAACAAATATCCTGTGCCATTTGCATTCTTTCTTCCAGTTGTTCATCAATTGCTGCGAATTCTGGTTTTGGATAATTTGTAAGATGAATAGAACCGGCTGGCGATAAATGCGTAATTGAATTTAATGCATTAAAAATGGCATCCGGGAAAAATGGTGAAATAGGTGCCATTAATTTTAAAATCGTTTCCAGGCATTCATACAAAGTCTGGTAAGCAGCAATTTTATCCTGTTCATATTCCCCTTTCCAAAACCTGCGCCTGCATAAACGTACATACCAATTACTCAACGCTTCTGTCGTAAAATTTTCGATAGCGCGTGCAGCAATGGTTGGTTCATACTCATCCAAAGCTTTGGTAACATCGCGGATCAAAGTGTTCAATGCAGATAAAATCCATTGATCAATTTCCGGCCTTTCATTGAGTAGAATATAATTTTCTTTAAAAGCAAAGCCATCCACATTTGCATACAACACAAAAAATTGGTAGGTATTAAATAAAGTTCCAAAAAACTTACGCTGCACTTCTTCAATTCCGGAAACATCAAAACGTAAATTATCCCAGGGCGAAGCATTGGAAATAAAATACCAGCGCGTAGCATCAGCGCCATATTTATAAATGGTGGAAAATGGATCTACCACATTTCCCACTCGCTTGCTCATTTTATTTCCATTTTTGTCTAAAACAAGCCCGTTTGAAATAACTGTTTTATATGCAATTCCCGGATATTTTTTTTCAACTTCCTCTTTCGAAAAACCAGCTTTCAGTAATTCTTCATGCACAGATTCTTTCATTAAAGAAGCGAGTGCATGCAACGTATAAAACCAGCCACGCGTTTGATCCACGCCTTCGGCAATGAAATCCGCGGGATAAGATTTTGCAAAAGTGTCAATATTTTCAAAAGGAAAATGCCATTGCGCATACGGCATTGCGCCGCTGTCAAACCATACGTCGATCAGGTCAGGCAAACGTTTCATGGGCTTACCCGAATCGGACACTAAAATAATTTCATCCACAAATGGTTTGTGTAAATCTAAAATTCCGCTATGCAAATAATGTTGATTGATACTTTCGCCGAGTACTTTATTTGCTTTGATAATTTCTTCATTCAATGCTTCGATTGAATTGATACAAACTTCTTCATTGCCATCCTCAGTTCGCCAAATAGGAAGCGGCGTTCCCCAAAACCTGCTGCGGCTTAAATTCCAGTCAACCATATTTTCCAGCCAGTTTCCAAAGCGGCCTTCACCGGTTGAAGCAGGTTTCCATTGAATCGTTTTATTCAATTCAATCATCCTGTCTTTCAAAGCCGTGGTTTTTATAAACCAGGCATCCAACGGATAATATAAAATAGGTTTATCCGTGCGCCAGCAATGCGGATAACTATGTTCAAATTTTTCAATTTTAAATGCCAGGCCTTCTTTTTTTAACTTCACTGCAATGTCCACATTCACATCCGCATAAGCAGGATCGTCTTTATAATTTTTTACAAAACGATTGCTGAATTCTCCCACGCCATTTTTAAACTTACCTTCTTTATCCACCAGCGTTAAAATGCCTGTATTATTTTTTTGACCTGTTTTAAAATCATCCGCACCAAAAGCCGGCGCTGTATGCACGATGCCGGTTCCATCTTCCGTGGTTACATAATCTCCTGGTAAAACCCGAAATGGTTTTGCATTCGGAGTAATTTCATTAATTTTTTCCAAACTATTTGCATCAAATGGCAAAAGTTGATTATAACTAAGACCAGACAAATCTTTTCCTTTTATTGCAGCAATTTTTTTCCAGGGAATAATTTTATCGCCTTCTTTAAAGGCTGAAAAATCAGCATCTTTTCCTTCTGCTGAAAAATAATTAGGAATTAATTTTTCTGCCAATATCACATTGACTGGCTGATGTGTATATGGATTAAAAGTGGAAAGCAATGCATAATCAATATTTGGCCCGACTGTCAATGCAAGATTGGATGGTAGTGTCCATGGCGTAGTAGTCCAGGCCATCAAAAAAACATTTTCTACAGATTCATTAGTTCCATTTTCAA
>JBDTAN010000089.1:0-9148 GCA_039924585.1 Chitinophagaceae bacterium
CGGAATCCGCTTCCGCTATGAGTGTTGGCAAACTCCTGTATGAATCTGGGCCGGCGACGATATCCACCAGTTTTTCTTCTTCCAGTAATTTCGCTTTCAGTCTTTCTGCCATGCATCCCAGTACACCAATGAGCATACCTTTCCGTTTTTCTTTTACTTTTCTAAATTCAGTAAGTCTTTTACGTATTGTTTGTTCTGCCTTATCGCGGATAGAACAGGTATTTAATAAAACAAGATCGGCAGTTTCAAATTGAGAAGTTGCGCTATAGCCATTTGATTGTAAAATAGATGCAACGATTTCACTGTCACTGAAATTCATCTGGCATCCGTAGCTTTCTATATAAAATTTTTTAGTTCCCGGAGTTATTTCTGCAATTGGTTGCCAGGCTTCGCCCTGCCTTTTTTCATCATGTCTTTTTATATCAATGTCCAAAACTTCCATCATGAATATTTAGCCCGCAAAAGTAATATAAAATGCCTGCTTTTGTCAGTTTGTCAGAATATTTGCAGTTACTTTTAAATTATCTATTAAGCGTACACCTTCAATGAATGCTGCAACCAGTATGACCACTTCTTTGTTTTCTGGTGCTTCATTTAAAATTTGCAGTGAATGAATACTACACATTTCAAAATAATCTACCCTTTCAAAGCCATTGCTCAGAAGGGTTTTTATAGATGTTTCTTTTAATGAAGGCCAATTGTATTTATTTAAATGAGTTTTTATATAACTCAAGGTTTTATATATTGAAGCAGCTTTTATTTTTCCCTCATCTGACAAACGCATATTCCTGCTGCTCAGTGCAAGGCCAGAATCAGCCCTGGAAATGGGGCAGGTTCTAATTTTTATATCTAGTTTTAATTGGTTGATCAATTTTTTCAAAACCATACATTGCTGGAAATCTTTTTCTCCCAGATATAAAAATGTTGGTTGTACAATTTTGCATAGTTTCTCTACAACTTCACAGACGCCCTGGAAATGTCCCGGTCTGTGTAATCCTTCCAAAACCAGGTCGAGGCCATCGAGTTTAAAATTTTTGTTTTCATGAAAATTAATTGAATTCATTTCCAATTGTGCGGGCATAAACACAATATCAGTATGCTTTTGTTCTAGGAGGAAAATATCATTTTCAGTGGTTACCGGGTATTTGATAAAATCTTTTTTATTATTAAATTGGGAAGGGTTTATAAAAATGCTGCAAACGGTCACATCATTTTCCTTCTGACTGATTTCCAATAAAGAAAGGTGTCCTTCATGCAAAGCACCCATAGTAGGTACGAAGCCAATTTTTTTGCTCTGTAATAGGAAATCCTTTAGTAATTTTTGAAGCCCTGTTATTGTTTTAAAAATGATCATTTGTTTTATTTAACGATTCCATTAGTTTGGTTAAAATCTATTTAATCTCAATTTATGTAACTTTGCAATCATTCCGCCCGGATGATATAGGAAAAAGAAATTAAAATATGGCTGCAAAGAAAAGAATTTTATACATAGCTACGGAGATGTCTCCATATCTTGAATTAACGGAATTTTCAGAAATCATAAACAAGCTTGCTATCAAAAGCCATGAAAATGGTTTAGAAGTTCGCTGTATTATGCCCCGTTTTGGAAACATCAATGAGCGACGTCACCGCCTGCATGAAGTGGTGCGTTTATCTGGAATAAATGTTTCCGTAGATGATGATGATATGCCTTTGCAAATAAAAGTTGCTTCTTTACCCAATGCCCGCCTCCAGGTTTATTTCCTGGATAATGAAGATCTTTTTAAACGAAAATTTGTTTTTCGTGATGAAAGTGAAAAGTGGTACGATGATAATGACCTGAGGACTATTTTCTTTTGTAAGGGCGCATTGGAAACGGTGAAAAAATTTGGCTGGCCGCCTGATATTATTCATTGTACTGGTTGGATGACTGGACTGATTCCACTTTATTTAAAAACTGCGTATAACAGGGAACCTGTTTTTGCCCAGGGAAAAGTTGTTTACACCATTAATCAAAATACATTTAAGGAAAAGCTGGGAAAAGATTTTGTACGCAAAGCAAATATTCATACCAATATTTCCCCGGCAAATTTGGAAGCGTTGGGAGATGGAAGTAATGTGGCCATGTTTCGAGCCGGCGCACTTTTTTCAGATGCCATTACTTTTGGTGCAGATAAAATTGACAAAAAATTACTGGATGAATTTTCTAAAATGAAAGGTAAAAAAACGCTTAATTTCAAGGGCCAGGAAAGTGATTTAACAGAGTATTTAGATTTGTATCATGATCTTGCGCCGAAGTAAAATTTCATGAATTTTTTCCGCATACGTAACCTATATTTTCTTCTTTTTATTTCCTTTTTTTGTGGCCTTTTTGCGTGTACAAAAATTGTAACAACCAATCTCGGAAATGGTCTCGCATCAGGACCAGACGGCGTTAATACGAAAGATACCACACTGGATGTAATTACAAAAAATGGTGGTGATAGTATCATCTCTGTATCAATTGGAATTGACCACGTTCTTGGGTATATGAATGACCCTCTTTTTGGTAAAACAACTGCCAATGTAAATGCGCAGTTTAAGCCAACTATTTACCCGGTATTATTTGAAAAGCCAAAAGATCAACTTGTTTATGATTCCATGGTTTTGGTACTTGGGTATCAAAGTTATTCGGGAGACTCCACAAAAAATCTTGCATTCCGCGTGTATGAAATTAAAAACGATTTCGATTTTCAGGATTCTTCTTATAATACCAATTTTGTTGTGCCGCGTGAACAGGAAGTAACTGAAAATAATATGGCTAAATCTGTTGATATCAGGAGACTGGGGGACAGCGTTTATCCTTATCGCGAAGCAGCTACGGACCAGATTCGAATAAGGCTTAGCGCTGCATTCGGACAAAAGTTTATTAATACATTTGATACCAGCAATCAGTATAAAAATGATTCATTGTTTACGCTTGCATTTAAAGGTTTACAGGTAGCAGCCGAACAAACAGGTAATGCACTTATTCGGGTGAATTTATTGGATACGAATAGTAAATTAGCATTATACTATCACTATACTGATACGAGTGGAAAAGTAGATACTTCTGTAAAGTATTTCAGGCCGGGTACATTCACCTCCGCATCTACAAATTATATTTCCAGGGATCGTTCCCTGCCTGCTGAAATAGGCCGCTACTATCCACCTAATAGTGATGCACAGGATAGTTTAATTTACATACAAGCAGGCCCGGGAACTTATGCCACAATTAAAATACCTGGCTTAATTGGATTGCCCAATATTATTATACACCGTGCTGAATTGATCATGGAACAGGTAACGGATAATGTAAACAATTCGGATACATTAACTAATACACCAAATTTATTTTTGTTGGCCAAAAGTGATTCTTCTTTCTGGTTTAATATTCCCGGTTTTGAAAACCCTGTAAATATTTATAGTCCCACTTCTGATGCGATATTTTCTTCAACTGCAGGGGTATTAGCAAATTATTCCGATTTCGGCGGTCTGCCTATTAATTCAGTGGATCCATTAACTGGTAAAACGAAGTCAACGTATAATTTCAGTCTTACAAGATATGTACAGGGAATTGTTACCAATCATAATCCAACGTATACCTTGATATTATATTCGCCGTTCAATGAAGCCATACGAATATCAGAACAACAACCGGTGTACAGGTCAATTTCTGCAACGCCGCTGAATTATCCCGGCATAGGGCGAGTCCGGCTTGGGGGAGGAAATAATACACAGTATAAGATGAAATTTCATATTGTGTATTCCACACTTTAAAATTGTATTGCTGTAGCAATTATCTTTGCAATTCTTTTAAAAAAAATTGTATGCCTTATTTATTTACTTCAGAAAGTGTTTCTGAAGGACATCCCGATAAAGTTGCTGACCAGATTTCTGATGCGCTTATAGATAACTTCCTGGCTTTTGACCCGGAAAGTAAAGTTGCCTGTGAAACACTTGTAACCACTGGGCAGGTTGTGCTTGCAGGTGAAGTGAAATCCAAAGCTTATCTCGACGTGCAGGAAATTGCACGTGGTGTTATTCGCCGGATTGGTTACACAAAAAGTGAATATATGTTTGAAGCAAATAGTTGCGGGATTTTATCCGCGATTCATGAGCAATCTTCAGACATTAACCAGGGTGTAGATAAAAAGAAGAAAGAAGAACAGGGCGCCGGCGACCAGGGAATGATGTTTGGCTATGCCACCAATGAAACGGATGATTACATGCCTTTGGCACTTGATCTTGCAAATAATATTTTAAAAGAACTTGCCGTATTGCGCCGCGAGAATAAACAAATTAAATATTTAAGACCTGATGCCAAAAGCCAGGTGACACTTGAATATGATGACAATAACAAACCCGTACGTATTGATGCTATTGTAATTTCTACCCAGCATGATGATTTTGATACGGAAGAAAAAATGCTGGCAAAAATTAAAAAGGATATGATCAATATTTTAATTCCCAGGGTGAAATTAAAGTATAAAAAATATGGAAATCTTTTCAACAAAGACATAAAATATCATATTAATCCAACGGGGAAATTTGTTATTGGAGGGCCGCATGGTGATACTGGTGTTACAGGCAGAAAAATCATTGTAGATACCTATGGCGGAAAAGGCGCACATGGTGGTGGTGCATTTAGTGGTAAAGATCCCAGCAAAGTAGATCGCAGTGCGGCTTATGCAACCCGGCATATTGCCAAAAATTTAGTTGCAGCAGGTGTTTGTGACGAAGTGTTGGTGCAGGTTTCATATGCAATTGGCGTAGCTAAACCAACTTCCATAAATGTCAATACATACAATACTTCTAAAGTCAAATTTTCTGATGCAGAGATTGCAAATATAGTGGAGGAATTATTTGACCTGCGCCCTTACTTCATAGAACAAAGACTAGCATTGCGAAATCCAATTTATAGTGAAACTGCAGCCTATGGCCACATGGGCAGAAAGCCCGAAATTGTAACTAAAGAATTTCGCTCTCCGGAAGGAAAAGTCGTTCGTAAAAAAGTAGAATTATTTACATGGGAAAAATTGGATTATGTTCCAAAAGTGAAAAAAGCATTTGGTATTAAATAAATATAGCCAAGTCTTAATTTTCGCTTTTACATGTCAGCCAGGTATTTATATTTCAGGAAAGTATAATAGGCATTGTATTTTGCAATGATGAATCCTTCCCATCCGTCTAAAAATCCAAGCCTGAAAATATAGTTCCTTAAAAAAGAAAATACAGGGGATAAATATTGTTTTATGAAATTACTTTTCTTGCCTGTAGCTGCATATTTTATCGCATTCAGGCGCGCATACATAATATTTTTTTTTACAAATTCCTCAAGACTTTGCACTGTATAATGTAGAATATATCCGGTTAAGTTGGTGATCGTGTAATTATTTGGCAAAATAAGTTTCTCATGCACTTCGTCATTATTCCACCTGATTTTTTTGCGGTTGAATAATCTTAAATGGTTGTCAAAACCCCATTCTCCAAAACGAATCCATTTATTGTTAAAGAAATTTTTACGCCGTATATTAAAAACTTCTTCATCATTTATAACATGTATTTGCAGAAGCGATTTTTTCAATTCATCATCAAGTGCTTCATCTGCGTCAAGGCTGAGAATCCAATCATTTTTGGCCACATCTATCCCCTTGTTTTTATTGGAACCATAACCATCCCAGGTAGTTTCAATCACATGTACATTATATTTTTTACAAATAGAAACAGTATCATCTGTGCTGCCACTATCCACCACTACGATATCATGGAATTCTCCCTGCAGACTTTGTAAAGTCTTTTCAATAATATGTGCTTCATTCTTTGTAATGATGACAACAGAAATATCCATTCTACAAAGAAACAATAAACTAAAGGATTTTTTCAATACACTTGAAAAATACAATGCGGAAAATAAAAGATCATGTTATGCAACGATTAATTTCATTTGACCTTCTGATTGCATAAAAAACAAAACTTATAGCGGATACAATAATTTTAATCCATGAAAGGCAAAAATTTGTTTCACCATTTTAAAGAGTAAAATTTGTACCAAATTCGGAATGGAATTACTTAAATAGCAATCAATGAGCTTGCAGTTGTAGTTGCAATTTTTTTCCAAGCCAGCCTTGTTCTATAGTTAACAACCATTTTTCACGCAACTCTTTTTTATTCAAGACCGTATTATTAAAATAAATGGAATTTTTTGAAATCTTATTTTCTGCTAAATCTTTTTTGATTTCAGGAACTGGCCTTAAAAGGATTTTATTTTCAATAATTATTGCAGGTGTCAGCCTGTCTAGCAACTGCACATTAAACTTGTTTTCTATTTGTTTAATCAATCGAATGGAGCTATCCGTGCTGCAACCACTTACTCCAAATTTTGTTTCATCAGCCATGAGTATGATAAACCAGTTGAAAAACAAATGACCAAAACCACTCACTTCATTGCCATGCGTATTCCATTGTGCAATAAAATTTGACAGTATTCCATTGAGCTCATTTTCTTCAAAAACAGAAAATGCGCGGTTGCTTTGATAAATCCATACACGCGATTCGTCCGGAAAATTCGCAGGAATATATTTTTGATAATCAATATCCATTTTATTTTTTTTATTTTTATGCCATACCTCTTTCAATCAATTCAGCAATGTCGAGTACTTGCACTTCATTTTCTTTTTCGCGGTTTTTAACGCCGTCCGTTAACATGGTATTGCAAAAAGGGCAAGCTGCTGCAACAATATCCGGTTTTAGGCTCAGTGCTTCATCTGTGCGTTCTATATTAATTCTTTTATTGCCGGGTTCATCTTCTTTAAACATTTGTGCACCACCGGCACCACAGCATAAGCCATTGCTGCCACAGCGTTTCATCTCTACAAGTTCTGCATCCAATGCTTCCAAAACTTTCCTGGGTGCTTGATAAATATTGTTTGCACGGCCGAGGTAACAACTATCATGGTACGTGATTTTTTTACCTTTAAATTCACCTTCTTCTTTCATTATTATTTTACCTTCATCAATCAATTGCTGTAAAAAAACAGAATGATGTATAATCTCATAATTTCCTCCCAATGCAGGATATTCATTTTTAAAAATATTAAAACAATGCGGGCAGGTAGTGACCATTTTTTTTATTCCATACCCATTTAAAACCTGGATATTATTATAGGCCATCATTTGAAATAAAAATTCATTACCAGCTCTTCTTGCTGGATCGCCATTGCATGCTTCCTCATTTCCTAATATGGCGAATTTAATTCCCACTTTTGTAAGAATAGTTGCAAATGCTTTTGTGATTTTTTGTGCGCGCTGATCAAAACTTCCGGAGCAACCAACCCAAAATAAAATATCAGGTGATTCGCCTGCCGCTGCCATTTCTGCCATTGTGGAAATATGCATTCTTTTTTTTTCAAAAATACAGAATTAATTTATTGTGTTGAAAAATGGCTCATGGAGTTTTGATTACTGGATTTGTGTAATGCATATTTCTAATATGTTTAGGTATAAGATTTATTGAAGGCAGTTTCTTATTTTGCAGCCCTAATTTATACATGCATATACTTTTTATCTTATTCATCGGCTGGCTGGTGAGTTTTTTGGGCCAATTGCCATTAGGTACTATGAGTATCACTTCAACACAAATTGCAGTGCAGGAAAATTTTACAAATGCCTGGAAATTCTCGATTGGCGTGACTATTATTGAAATTATTTATTTACGCCTCACGCTTTCCGGTGTGAACTGGATACTTTCTCATGAGCTCTTTTTTTTAATATTAGGTTGGTTTACAGTCGCATTTTTCATGGCTTTAGGAATTTATAGTTTTATTGCAGCACGCAAACAAGCGCCGGATAAAAAAGCATTTTTACTGGAAAATAAACTGGATCGTTTTTTTCTCGGCTTAAGTATGAGTGCATTAAACCCGGCCCAAATTCCATTCTGGTTTATTTGGAGCAGCTACCTCATACAACTAAATGTGCTTGCCAAAACAACTTTAGAATTTAATCTTTTCACAATTGGATGTGGAATTGGTACGATCACCGGACTTGCATTGTATATATATGGTGGAAACTGGCTGATCACAAAAATGAATGTAAGTACCAAAACGCTCAACACAATTATGGGTGTAATCTTTATAATTGCTGCCCTGGCACAATTGTACCGAATGTTATTTGTGAAATCTGTAGTATAAAATTATTCGGGTGTATTCATTTCTACAGCCCATTTATTGCGTTCATCCGGAGGCAATTTCCAGGGAGAAGAATTATTTTCTATGCTGCTAAACATATTATTCCATTCAGCCGGTGCATTGCTTTCTTCCATAATTAAAAACCTGCGTAATTGAAAGATGATATCTAATGGACTAATACTAACAGGACATGCTTCCACGCAGGCATTACAGGCAGTACATGCCCTTAATTCTTCTGCAGTTATATAATCATGTAGCAATGATTTTCCATCATCCACGAAAGTTTTATTGGTGCGAATATTTTTACCAACAACTTCGGCCCGGTCTCTCGTTTTCATCATGATGGTTCGCGGGCTTAATAATTTACCGGTGATATTTGCCGGGCAGGCGGCACTGCATCTTCCACACTCCGTACATGTATATGCATCCAGCAAGTTTTTCCAACTTAGATCCATGGTATCTTTTGCACCAAACTTTTTATGATTTGCTTCGCCTGCTTCTGCCGGAATTAATTCAGGTTGCATGGCGTATAAAACTTCCTGTTGAATTTCCGGCATATTTTTCATTTTTCCCTGCGGCTGTAAGCGCGCATACCAGGAGTTTGGAAATGCCAGTAAAATATGCAGGTGTTTTGAATAGGGGAGATAATTTAAAAATGCAAAGATGCCAAATATATGCATCCACCAACATAAGCGTTCTGTGAAAATCAGTGATGAATCACTCATGCCATTTAAAAGCGGATGCAAAAGTGATGAAAACCAAAAATTGCCTGTAACTGCTTCTCCATAATGGCCAACGCCCCTTGATTGCAGGATGGTATCACTCGCATTCATAGTGAGGAATAGACTCATTAAAATAATCTCTGTAATTAAAATATAATTGGCATCACTGCGAGGCCAGCCATCAAGGTCTTTACTCCAAAGCCTTTTTACTTTTACCACATTCCTTCTTAATAAAAAGATGAC
>JBDTAN010000090.1:0-7887 GCA_039924585.1 Chitinophagaceae bacterium
TACAGCCATTCATGAAGCCTATCAAAATGGTGCAACTATATCCGGCACGAGTGCCGGCGCTGCTGTTATGAGTAAATATATGATCACGGGAAATCAATTAATCGGCGATACCACTTACAACGCAACGTTTGACCGTTTATGGAAAAATAATATTGAATTTACCGAAGGCCTCGGCTTGCTTGATTCAATAATCATAGATCAGCATTTTATTGTGCGAAGCCGCTACAACCGCCTGTTATCGGCACTTTACGCATTTCCTGCTTTTACTTGTATCGGTATAGATGAAAGCACTGCAATCATTTTTCATAAATATAAAATAACCGTTGCGGGCAAAGGGCAGGTCATCGTTTTTTCAAATATGGAAAACAGAAAAGATGTCAGGGACATGATAAAATTTTCAGATATTCATCTTGGTATTTTTACTGCAGGTGATACTTTTGGTGTTAGATGATCGTATTAATTTTACTACTTCATTATAAGTTCACAGCATCATTTTTGTAAGAAATAATCAAAAGAAATAAAATGAAATACTTAATAATTATAGCAGCATTTTCAACATTTACTGCATGCAGTACAATGAAGCATACTACAAAAACTCAGGTAACTGATTTTACCGAAATAAAAAAAATGGTGAATGAAAAGAGTTTTGATTTCGTGGCAGAACGTATGATACCTGCAAAAGGAATGCCTTCCAATATCACTGATTTTTATAACTTGAAAGTGAGTAATGACAGCCTATATGTGCAATTACCTTATAGAGGGCAGGCATATTTACCACCCATAGATCCTTCACAATCTCCATTGGATTTTACTTCAACTTCATTTGATTATACTTTCACAGAAAGGACCGATAAAATGAATGTATCGATAAAGCCAAAAGATAAACAGAATGTGCAGCAGTTCATGCTCGAAATTTTTAGCAATGGATCTGCAACACTGAGTATAAATTCTTCAGACAGGCAGGGCATTTCTTACAATGGTTATGTCGCGGCCAATCCATAAAACAAAAAGTTTGCTAAAACGAAAGTAGAAAGCATAAAATATAAAAAGTTCCACTTTACTTTTGCGCGATAAATAATTAAAACTATAAATGAAAAAAATCATTTTACCTGCAATGTTCATTGTAAGTTCTATAATGGCTTTTGCACAAGATCAAACCGTTCAGGACATGAAAGATGAATCTCAGAAAGAAATACCTAAAGATCCGACTGATACAACGAATAAAGTTTGGAAAACGGGTGGTATAATAAGTTTGAGCATAGCACAGGGAAGTACGAGCAACTGGGCAGCAGGCGGCGATAAATTTTCACTATCATTGAATAGCTATATTAATGCACATGCTTTTTATAAAAAAGAAAAAAATAGCTGGGACAATAACCTCGATTTCAATCTTGGTTATTTAAATACTTCAACCCTGGGAAACAGGAAAAATGATGACCGAATTAACGTCACTTCAAAATATGGTTATGCATTAAATCCCAAACTTAATCTTGCCCTTTTGGGAGATATTCGTACTCAATTTTTTAAAGGCTATACATACCCGGATAATGTAACAAAAGTGTATAGCTCCAATCTTTTTGCACCGGCCTATGTATTACTCAGCCTTGGTTTGGATTATCATCCCATTAGTAATTTGTCCATTTTTGTTTCGCCTCTTACCAACAGGTGGACTTTTGTAAATGATACAGCATTATCAACTTTTTATGGACTAGAGGCAGGTAAAAAATCCTTGTATGAAATTGGTGCGTACGCTTCTATCAATTATACAACCAATCTGGGGAAAGTAGTTACCTATGTCGGCAGGCTGGATTTATTTTCCAATTATAAACACAATCCGCAAAATGTGGATTTATATATGACTAATTTATTTGCAATAAAATTATCGAAAGTACTTTCTGCAACCTGGAGCCTGGACATGATCTATGATGATGATGTACGCATCTTCGGTAATAACCAGGACTCCCCTGCACTTCAGCTAAAATCCCTCGTGGGCGTGGGTTTGCTGGTAAAGTTATAATTCAAAATTTTAAATAATTATAAAGTGCCTGCTGATTTAGGGCGCTTTTATTATTCTTTGGAGCGTGTTATTGTATCTTTGAGTACAAGTAAAAATGGTATGGAAAAAATATTAAAACAAGTTTTATTGGAATACGGATTCTACCCTGAAAATTGTACACTTCAAAAAACCGGGAACGGTTTAATCAATCATACATTTCTTTTATCAACCAGTGATAAAAAATATATTGTACAGGAAATTAATTCAGCGGTTTTTAAATCTCCTGGAATGATTGATGAAAATATTTCGGCAATTGGGAAATATTTACATGCAAATTTTCCCGACTATTATTTTACAATGCCTATAAAAGCGCTCTCCGGAAAAACACAAGTGAACATTGAAAATCATTTTTATCGTTTATTTGAATTTGTAAAAGATCCTACAACATTTTCTGTTGTAACTGCGCCGGATATTGCATTTGAAGCCGCGAAACAATTTGGCAGGTTTACCAAATTATTAAAAGATTTTCCTACAGAAATTTTGCATGAGACAATTCCGCATTTTCATGATTTGATATTACGCCAAAAACAATTTGAGCAATCTTTAAAATCAGGGAAGCCGGAACGCATAGAAAAAGCGAAGAATCTCATTGCGGATATTGTATCTTTTAATTGGATCACAGAAACTTTTGAAAAAAATATACATAACAAAGCATTTAAAAAAAGAGTAACACATCATGATACCAAGATCAGTAATGTTTTATTCAATAATGAAAATAAAGGTATTTGTGTTATTGATCTCGATACAATAATGCCCGGTTATTTTTTCAGTGATGTGGGCGATATGATGCGAACGTATTTATCACCAGCCGGTGAAGAGGAAAGAAACCTGGATAAAATAGAAGTGCGGGACGATTATTTTAATGCCATCGCTGATGGGTATCTCTCTGAAATGCAGGAGGAGATGAACGATGCGGAAATTCATGCATTTTATTTTTCAGGCCAGGTAATGATCTATATGCAGGCTTTGCGTTTTCTTACGGACTATTTAAATGGAGATATTTATTATACAGCGAAAGATGCATTGCACAACTTTTATAGGGCTGGCAACCAGTTGCAACTTTTGAAAATATATTCCGAAAAAAAGACATTATATGAAAACAGGATTCAAATTCTTTTAACCAAAAAACATTTTGCTGGATAAATTTTTATTAAAAAAGCAGGACATGGATTTATACTACTTTGAAAATTGTGTAAATAATTTTCTGTCATTTTTCAATCGCATTATATTTTTTCCATTTCTGATTCTACGAAGCTCATTAATTCACGAATATAGTTTGGGGAAAAATCTAGTTTTAATCCTGCGGCTTCATATAATTCCGGAAGTGTTTTAGTGCCACCCAATGAAAGTGCGCGAATATAATTTTCCAAAGCACTGTCCTGATTTTTTTTGAACTGCATCCAGAGACCAATTGCACCGAGTTGCGCAATACCATATTCGATATAATAAAACGGCACTTCAAATAGATGTAACTGCCGCTGCCAGGCTATTTCACGATATTTCTCTAAACCGGAATAATCAATTATACCAATAGAAAATTCTTCTGCAATACGCATCCATTCATCCGTTCTTTCCTGTACTGAATGATTTGGATTTTCATAAATCCAATGTTGGAATTTATCGATCATTGCGATCCAGGGAAAAATAGTTATGACTCTTTCAAGCTGGTGCATTTTCGCACGTTTCAAATCATTTTTATCATCGAAAAAAGTATCCCAATATTCCATACTAAAAAGTTCCATGGCCATACTCGCCACTTCGGCAATTTCCATGGGATATTCTTTGAATGCACTAAGCGAAAGCGGGTGCGTTAAAAAAGATTGTACTGCATGGCCACCTTCATGGACCATGGTAGTAACATCACTCATTTGCCCTGCTGCATTCATAAAAATAAATGGTGCACCTGATTCTGCAAGCGGGCAGTTGTAACCCCCTGGTGCTTTGCCTTTGCGGCTTTCCAAATCAAAATGATTGAGTGTATCCATCTTGCGAATACAGCCTGCAAAAAAAGGATTCAATTTTTCAAAACAGGCTTCCGTTTTTTCCAGTAAATCTTTTCCATCTTTGAATGGATGTAATGGCGCGAGACCGCCAGGTTCTACTTCTGTATCCCAGGGCCGGAAGTCATCAATACCTAATGCAGCTTTTTTATGTTCATAAATTTTCCTGGCTAAAGGCACAACGTGCTGTTTCACCGATTCATGAAAAAGTGTGCAATCTTCTTTTGTATAATCAAAGCGTCCAAGCTCTACAAATTTATAATCCCGATAATTTTTAAAGCCTGCATTTTCTGCGACTTGCTGTCTGCGTGCTATTAATTCAGTATATAATTTATCCAGTTCATCTTTATCCTGCAATCTTCTTTCCTGGATTTTACGATATACATCTTCACGTAATTTTCTATCCGGGTCTTCCAAAAATTTTGATGCTTGTTGTAATGTATATTCTTTCCCATTTATTTCCACACTCATTCTTCCGGAGATCACACCGTATTGTTGCTGCATCACACTCAGTTCTGCCTGAATAGGAATATTTTTTTCACGGAATAATTCAATATTTTTTTTCACACTTCTTAAGTATGGGAAAAAAATCGATTGATCCAATTCGGAAGTAAAAGGGTTTTCTATTAATTTTTTATTCAACAGATCTGCATAAGGTTGAATATGCGGTTGAATTTCCATGCAAAAAAAAGTGAATGCCTCTTCCAATGATTTATCTGTGGTATCACAGGTCATTTTTATTTGACGCCAGCAAGCATCTTCACTCACTGCAGCTTCGAGTTCACTCATGTCCTGCAGCCATTGATCCAAATCAGCTTTAGTATTAATTTCTCTTTCTAATAATTTTTTAAACCAGGGTTCAAGTTCTGACCATGTAGTTATAGAAAAATCTTTTGCTAAAAAATGCCTGGGCAATTTTTTAATATCGCTTGTGTATGCCATCAATAAAATTTTTGAAATGAAAATTGAAAAGCCACTAAAAAAATTCTACTCCGCTTTTTTCTTGCGAGCTGTTTTCTTTGGTGCAACTTTTTCTTCTTCCGGTGATGTTTCTTTTTCCGTTTCTGCTACAGGTTCTTCTACCTCTTCCGTTTCTTCTTCTGATTCCGGTTCGGGGAGTTTAATTTCTACATTCGCTGCTTTCAAAGAACTAAACCATTTAACCATTTTTTTCAGGTCACTGGTGTAAACGCGGTCGAAATCCATAGTCGGATAAACTGCTTGAAAATATTTTTTAATCGCAGCCGCATCATTCAGGTCAGGCAATTTTTCTGTTGATCCTTCCATGGCCAATAACACTTCCGCCAGGTTTACATTTTCATTTTCTGTATACACTTCAATTCCTTCCAGGTGTGAAAAATTGTGAATGCGGGAAGAGACAAACTTGGTACTGTTATCGTCCAGTGAGCGAACAATCGCGCCATCTGTTTTGCTGCCAACCAACTCGAATAAACCTCTCATTCCAGTGACAGAAATAATTTTATGATAGTCCATTTACTTTTTATTTGATTTATATTTTTGCAATATAAACAGGTATTTTCAAAAAAAAATTTTGTTTATGTGAAAATTTATTTTTGTACAAAAAGAAAAAGGGGGGCATTTGCTAAACCTAAAATTGGTTCCCTGCGTTGCCGGTTTCTTTTTATAATAGCGGGTATTTTATCCAAAAGGAAATTTAACCCTCCTAAAATAAAATAAATTGCTTCCTATCTTCGCAGTCATGGCACAGAAAAAACTGGCACGGTTTGAAGCAATCAATCATTTTCCCAATGTGCTGCAATACCCGGAAAATATGGCGGCGAAATGGAATGATTTTTTCAAGAATCAAAATCCCATTACGCTTGAACTGGCATGTGGCAAGGGTGAATATGCAGTTGGGTTAGGGAAAATGTATCCCAACAGAAATTTTCTTGGAGTGGATATAAAAGGGAACCGCATTTGGAAAGGCGCGAAAACAGCGCTGGATGAAGGTTTGAGTAATGTTGCTTTTTTGCGCACACAAATTGATTTTATTGATACCTATTTCCGGGCAGATGAGATCAGTGAAATCTGGATCACTTTTCCTGATCCGCAATTAAGCCAATCAAAACAAAAAAAACGTTTGACGCATCCAAAATTTTTACGGTTATATAAAAAGTTTCTAACGCCAAATGGGTTGGTTCATTTAAAAACAGACAGTCCGGATTTATATGCATTTACCAAAGAAGTGATACACATTTTCGGTTTAACGATTGTAGAAGATGAAACAAATATTTATTCAAAAGAATTTATACATGAAGAATTGAAAATAAAAACCTTTTATGAAACACTCGATATTTCCGGGAGTAAAAAAGTTTTTTATCTGCAGTTTAAAATTGATAGTGAATTCCCCATCGAAAAAGATGTTCTTTTAAAACCTGTTTAATATTTCATACCTTACTTCCTGTAATGAAGCTCTATATAAAAAATATGGTTTGTAACCGCTGTATCATGGCAGTAAAACAAGTATTCGAAAAAATGAAATTACAAACACTTCATATAACAATGGGTGAAGTGGAATTAAAAGATTCGCTTACTAAAAGCCAGCAAAATAATTTACAGGAAAATTTGAATTCATTGGGATTTGAACTATTAGATGATCAGAAACAAAAGCAAATTGAAAAAATAAAAAACCTGCTCATTCAAAAAGTTCAGAGTGGCGACTTAAAAGAACATTTCAGTATCACTGATTTTCTTACGCAAAAAATACACAAAGATTATAGCAATCTTTCAAGGCTATTCTCAGAAGTAGAAGGTATTACTATTGAACAGTTTTTTATTTTGCAAAAAATTGAGAAAGTTAAAGAATGGCTTATTTACAATGAAATCAACCTGAGTGAAATTGCCTGGAAACTGGGCTATAGCAGCGTTGCGCATCTTTCTGCACAATTCAAAAAAGTAACCGGCCTTACACCTTCGGCATTCAAAAAATTTGGTGGCAGCAGAAAATCACTGGATCTTATTTGACATAATAATACAAATCTTTTCCAATATTATGTAACATTCCAGCGGCAAATGCAAGATACCTTTGTGTTATTATAATTTAATTATGACACATACATATATAGTAAGCGGGATGACTTGCTCCGGCTGTAAGGCAACAGTTCAACGCCAGTTATCACAGGTAGAAGGTGTAAAAAATGTTTCGATTGATTTAGCAACAGGGGAAGCCACCATTGATATGGATAAGCATGTTCCTACAACTGAATTAAAATCTGCTTTAAAAGATTTCAAATATAAGATTGAAGAAAAAAATGGTTCTCATACGATGCACCAACCTGCTGCAAAGAAAGAAAACGTTTCTCCGCATAATCATATACATAACACATCCCATAAAAGTGATGGAAAATATTATTGCCCGATGCACTGTGAAGTCGATAAGACGTATGATAAGCCCGGCGATTGTCCTGTATGCGGGATGAACATGGAAAGAGTACCATCTGCTGCGGCGCAAAAAACACACTCTACCTGCCCGATGCATCCTGAAATTATTAGGGATGCGCCCGGTTCCTGTCCTATCTGCGGAATGGATTTAGTTCCGATGCAACCAATAGCAGAAGAAGAAAATAAAACATATAATGAACTGCTTAAAAAATTTAAAATAGCAGTAGCCTTTACAATTCCAATTTTAATAATTGCAATGAGCGATATGATTCCAAATAATCCGTTGCTAAAAATGTTGAGCCAGGATAAATGGAATTGGATTCAATTGATATTATCAATTCCTGTTGTGTTTTATGCAGGCTGGATGTTTTTTCAACGTGCTTGGCGATCCGTCATTACATGGAACCTGAATATGTTCACGTTGATTGG
>JBDTAN010000091.1:0-4292 GCA_039924585.1 Chitinophagaceae bacterium
CACTTTTCTGGCTCACCACTTTTGCGGCGGTACTTACAGCGCTTTATATGTTTAGGGTTTTCATGCTTGTATTTCTCGGTGGTTTCCGTGGTAGCGAAGAACAAAATCATCACTTACATGAATCACCGCCAGCAATGACAATTCCTTTGATCATACTCGCAGTACTCGCAGCAGTTGGAGGCTTCGTACAATTACCTGAAATTTTTGGAGGCCATGATTATTTCAATGAATTTCTTGCACCCGTAGTTCCTGCTTTTAAACATGTGGGTGAAAGTATGGCCGTACAGGAATACTATTTATTGGGCGGTACAATTGTCGGATTATTAATCATTTTCTTGTTATGTAAAAAATGGTATGCTGTAAAACATTTTGAAGGGAAATATACAGGTATAAAAAATGTGCTGGCGCACAAATGGTACATCGATGAATTGTATGATGCGATCATTGTAAATCCATTTAATAATTTTGCAGGTTTTTTAAAATCTATTGTGGAGAAATCAGGTATAGACGGAATTGTAAATGGCGTTGGCCGTTTCATACAATATTCTTCCCGCCAGGTGCGGTTGGTACAAAGCGGCATGGTTGGAAATTATATCCTTATCATGGTTTTATCTATAACTGTTTTATTTATGGTATTCTGGAACCAGGATTTGATAGTTGGTTTTTTACAAAAAATATTTTAAGCGAAAGCGCATTTGAATTTTATATATGATTGCATTACTACTTATTCTTATTCCCTTTGTAACAGGCCTTGCTGCATTTTTTATGCGTGAAGGAAAAATGGCTCGTAACTGGTCATTATTTTCTTCTTTGTTAACGCTCCTATGTATCATTGCACTGATCACTAATAGTGTTTCTTCTTCGAATGCATCTTTTGATATTGAATGGCTGCCATTCTTGGGAAGCAGGTTTACGCTAGCCATGACAGGTATGGTAAAAATGCTTGTATTATTGAATGCCATCATTTATCCGATTGTTTTTTTAGCCACGTTTAAAAGAAATTTTACACAACCCGGCCGTTATTTCGCATTGATGCTTTTAATGCAAGCCGGCATGATGGGCGTATTTCTTGCAGCAGATGGATTGGTATTTTATTTCTTCTGGGAACTCGCTTTGGTACCAGCTTATTTTCTCTGTTCACAATGGGGAAATGAAAAACGCATACAGGCAACTTTCAAATTCTTTGTATATACATTTCTTGGATCTTTATTAATGTTGATTGGCTTGATTTACCTGCATGGCAAAACGCCGGATCATTCTTATGCATTGCAATCATTCATGCATGCAAATCTTAGCAGCACTGAAGAAAACTTTTTGTTCTGGTTGTTTTTTATAGCTTTTGCTATTAAAATGCCCTTGTTTCCTTTTCATACCTGGCAACCTTTTGCATACGAACAGGCAGATACATCTGTAACAATTGTATTAAGCAGCGTAATGGTGAAGATGGGCTTGTTTGCTGTGTTGCGGTGGATACTTCCAATTTTTCCGCATGCTGCAGTTTCGAATAGTCATCTCATTATTATTCTTGGTGTCATCAGTCTTTTGTATGCTTCTGTTATTGCCGTGCGACAAAATGATTTAAAAAGATTGATCGCCTACGCATCAATCGCGCATATTGGATTAATGTGTGCGGCTATATTTTCCGGCACAGTTCCCGGAATACAGGGCGTGATGGTACAAATGTTTAACCACGGTATTATAGTTGCGGGCTTATGGATCACTGTTGAAGTGATAGAAACACAATACGGTACAAGAAAAATAAGTGAACTCGGTGGACTGGCACAAAAAGCACCTGCCCTGGCTATTCTGCTGATGGTTATGGCGTTGGGAAATATTGCATTGCCGCTGACAAGTGCATTTGTAGGAGAATTTTTAATGTTTAGCGGTATATTTCAATATAGTATTATTATCGGTGCTGTGGCTTTAATAAGTATTATTTTATCTGCAATTTATACATTGAACATGGTGCAAAATATTTTTTATGGAAACACACTACCTGCAACACAGGATGCAAAAGACATAAATATCTATGCACAATTTGCAATGATCATTTTAGCAGTGCTGATATTGTTCCTGGGCTTTTACCCACAGCCACTTTTGCATTTGGTGAATGATAGTGTTCAGGCCATTTTATCGGGATTAAATTTTGTTTTAAAGTAGATCAAAGAAAACTATGAATGCATTAATACTTTCTGCGGTTTGGGGCATTATCCTAATGTTTTGCAGTATCCTGGTGAAGAATAAAAAAAGCTTCGGGTATATAGCAGCCTTTGGTTTATTAACTATTTTGATTGGAAATATTGCAGACACTTATGGTATGCAAATCACGCATTACAATATTTATCCAATGCTTTCCCTGGACAGGTTTGGCCTGTTATTTAATAGTATTGCCATAGCTTCCACGTTGATTTTTGTTTTATTGTCAACTATCGAAATCAGGAAAACAGGTAAGTACCAACCTGAATTTTATACACTCATATTTTTTGTGCTTTGTGGTATTTCCATTCTCACTTCCTATCAAAATTTGCTGATGCTTTTTTTAGGTATTGAAATATTATCCATTCCATTGTATATCCTTACCGGTAGCGATAAGAAAAATTTGAAAAGTAATGAAGCCTCCCTGAAATATTTCTTAATGGGTGCGTTTTCAACGGGTATCATGCTCATGGGTATTGCGCTGATATATGGCGGTACCGGCACTTTCAACCTTCAACCATCTACCCACAGTGTAGTTGGCACTTATCATGGAATTTCTTTTTTAGAAATAACCGGGCTCATTATTCTCATGTGTGCGATGGCATTTAAAGCATCTGTTGCACCATTTCATTTTTGGGCGCCAGATGTATATGATGGTGCGCCCACACCTGTTACTTCTTTCATGGCTATGATCGTAAAAGCAGCGGCATTTATTGCATTTTTTAAATTGTGTGAAGTACGTGTAACAGATACAAGTGCAGCTATAAATTGGAAAATGATTTTTTCCATAATGATAGTTGCTACATTGTTTATTGGAAATATCACAGCAATTTTTCAGCAAAGTGTAAAGCGTATGCTTGCGTATTCCAGCATTGCACAAGCCGGATTTATGATGTTTGCTATCTTCAGCTTAAATGATGTTGCCAAAGAAGGGCTATTGTACTATGCACTGGCATATAGTTTAGCAACAATTGGTCTTTTTGCAACCATGTCAAAAATGAAAGATTATACCTTTGAAGGATACAATGGCCTGGCTAAAAAACAGCCCACACTTGCTGCGACAAATGCAATTTTTTTATTATCACTTGCAGGGATACCGCTCACAGCGGGCTTTTTTGCAAAATATTATATGCTTGCTTCCGTTTTGAAAACTGGTAGTAATACCTGGCTCGTTATAGTGGGCGTTTGCTTCGCGGCCATTTCAATTTATTATTATTTCCGCCTCATTCAATCAATGTATTTTAAACAAGGAAATCCCGAAACAGTTGATGAAGAAATTACACCATTTTTTAAAAATTCTTTGATCGTAGTTGCCGTATTAATTGTTTTACTGGGTGCATTTCCACAATTATTGCTTAATTGGTTTTATTTCTAACCATTTATACTTTATCTTTTCCTTCCTTCTATTTTAGCTATTTTTGATTTTTAGCGCAGCTTATCTTTAATTTTAATAAAATAAATTTTGTATGTGCAATTGTTTTTGCAAATGCAATTAAAATGTTGATATGACTTCAAGAGACTCTTTTTCATTGGCCTGGCAAACCGTTAAAAGCAACAGGTTGCGCACTGGTCTTACAGTTGCCATTATTGCATTTGGTATCATGGCACTTATTGGTATTATTACGGCTATTGACGCGATGAACAGTGGTTTGCGTGATAGTTTTTCGACCATGGGTGCGAATGGATTTACAATTAGTTTTAAAGAGCGGTTCAGGTTTGGAAATGATAATGAAACAGAAAAAGTAGATAAAACGAAAGTCAAAAAATCAAATCTTGATAAACCGATACTTGTTCATGATGCAGAGACTTTTAAAGCAAATTTTAATTTCCCGGCCGATGTAAGTATTGCATTGAACGGGCCGGGTGGGCAAGAAATAAGTTATGGAAATAAAAAGACCAATCCCAATATGCGCCTCAATGGTGGGGATGAAAATTATTTAGAAGTAAATGGTTTTTCCCTGGCTGCCGGAAGAAACTTTAATCCGCTGGATGTGCAAACGGGAAGAAATGTTTGCATACTTGGAGATGGTGCTGCTGCCAAATTATTTGGTGCCAATACCATCCGCGCAGTTGATAAGATTATTAAAGTACAAGGA
>JBDTAN010000092.1:0-2918 GCA_039924585.1 Chitinophagaceae bacterium
CCGCGGATTTTAAACGTGGATGATGAAGGATATCCTGTGCAACCTTACGGTTTGCATGACAATAATAATTCTTTATTGGATGTTGCAGACATTGTTTATATCGATCCGGTGAATACTGGTTATTCAAGGAAAATTGGTGGTAATACGGTGGCTGATTCAAAATTTTTTGGTGTGAATGAAGACATTCGTTACCTCGCGGAATGGATCAATACATTTGTTACCCGCAATGATCGCTGGGCTTCTCCAAAATATTTGATCGGCGAAAGTTATGGCACTACGCGGGTTTCAGGCCTTGCGCTTGAATTGCAGGAATCACAATGGATGTATTTAAATGGTGTTGTACTGGTTTCGCCTACTGATCTGGGTATTGAAAGAAGTGGCCCGGTTGGCCAGGCTTTATATCTTCCCTACTATGCTGCAACTGCCTGGTATCATAAGATGTTGCCGGCTGATCTGCAATCAAAAAATCTTACGGATATGTTGCCTGAAGTAGAAGATTTTACCATCAACCAATTGATACCCGCTCTGGCAAAAGGAAATACATTAAGTGATGCAGATAAAAATATGATCGCAGCGAAAATGTCCCGATACACGGGCCTGAATGAAAAAGTAATTTTGCAGCATAACCTGGATATTCCTGTTGATTTTTATTGGAAAGAATTATTGCGTGATAAAGGTTATACCATTGGCCGCCTTGATTCCCGCTACCTGGGCATTGATCGCGAAGATGCCGGAGATGGCCCGGATTACAATGCGGAACTCACTTCCTGGTTGCATGCATTCACTCCTGCCATACATATTTATATGCGCGATGAGTTAAAATATAAAACAGATTTGAAATATAATATGTTTGGAAATGTATATCCATGGGATGACAAGAATGATCATACCGGCGAAAATTTAAGACAAGCTATGGCGGAAAATCCGTACCTGCACTTAATGGTTCAATCCGGTTATTTTGATGGAGCCTGCGACTTTTTTAATGCGAAATATAGTTTGTGGCAAATGGATCCAGGTGGAAAATTGAAGAATCGAATTAGCTGGCATGGTTTCCAAAGCGGCCACATGATGTACTTGCGTAAATCAGACCTGTCCGTAGCCAATGAAGAACTCAGGGATTTTATAAAGCAGTCTATACCAGCGCCAAATCAGCCGGCAAAATATTAAAGATCATTTTTAATTAAGGGGACTATTTTGAAAAAATAATTTTTCAAAATAGTTTCTTTTTTACATAAAAAAAGCAAGCACAATAATACATGCCAGCAACACAAAAAATGGAACCAGTAATTTTTTATTGGATTGCTTTTTTACGTCTTCCGGGTACTGCATGTAATTTTCCGTATACCTTTTAAAATGGGTTTCATTGCCGATTGTCCTGTTTACAATCAGATAGGTAATTCCAATGAAAGGAATAGCAATAATTTTTCCCAAAGATCTTCCGCTAAGCCCGTCAAAATTCCGGTAATAAATTCCCGACATCTCATGGCTGAAACTATTACTTAAAATTTCACCGGTCATAAAAAGAATACAAATCAGCATCATGATCATGACTGATAAAAATAAGTTGGCATTCAATCTTCCTTTAGCACCGTCTTTCCCCATGTTTTTAATTTCTTCAAACTGGCTGCCATAAAGGATCTCAAAGAATTGCATAGCGATTCATTTAATTTTAAAAAAATAATTTATTGTGTAAAATTAAATTTGAAATACCATGCATTTAATACGTACCGATGGGTATAATTTTTTAAAAAAAAGCTTTAATTTTCAAAGCCATTTTTTTCTTTTAAACCACCAAATAATAATAATAATAATGATAGCCATAAAAATTAAGACAGCCGGGTAACCCCAGCGCTCATTCAATTCCGGCATAAAGCGGAAATTCATTCCATATACTCCAACAATAAATGTCAGTGGCATGAAAAAGACAGAAAAAATAGTCAGGAGTTTTACAACCTCATTGGTTTTCTGAGATGACAGCGATAGATAAATATTCAACAAATTGGTAACATCTTCATGTGCTTGCTGATACATCATGATCAGTTTCCTGTGCAGGTCTTTCACATCCTGCAATGCCACGAGATCATTTTCATCCGTCCGGATTGTATTAATTACTTCACCCGTAAGCATGAGTAATTTATTACAAATAGATGCTTTCCTTTTTATGATATATAATTCTTCCAGCATTGATGGAGTAAGGGTCTTGAGGAATATTTTCGTTTCATATTCATCTACATCATTCGATAAATTGATCGCCGGTTGATCGTATGTATGTAATACATTCCAGATAATTTTCGTGACCAGTTCATTAGTTGTACGGCATTTCCCATTCTCTAAATACTTCGTTTTTATTTCGGCTAAAAAAGGATGCGGCAAACGATGAATTGTAAGAATAAAATGTTCATTATAAAAAATAGCGACTTTGGTACTTGTTTCCTGGAGCGTTTTTAATTCATCACCTTGCTGATCGAGCAATACCCTTGTAATAATAAAACGTGTTTCGCCCAGGTCTTCATATTTTGGCAAATGATCCGGTTCCAGGCAATCCTTTAATGTATACCGGTGTAAATTAAAATCCTTACTCAATTTTTTCAGATCCGCTTCTGTTGGCATAGTAATATCAAGCCATTGATAAGGAAGGTCATCAGAAGATAATTTTTTAATGGGCATCCGGATATTTTTTACAAATCTAATGTGTTGACAGGGAATTTTTTGCGCATTCCTTGAAACATCCTGATTGATTCAATAATTCTATTTTTAAATAAATCTCAACAAAATATATAATACCTTTCCAAATAAATTTTTCAAGAACCTTTAACCGGGTTTTTATCTTTTCACATATATAATTGACATGAAAATTGGAATTGCAGCCGATCACGGAGGTTATGAATTAAAAGAATACCTGAAAGAATATTTATCCC
>JBDTAN010000093.1:0-4243 GCA_039924585.1 Chitinophagaceae bacterium
TACAATTGATCCTGCAGATGCAAAAGATTTTGATGATGCGATTTCTATTCACCGCAATGAAAATGGGCATCTTGAAATAGGTGTTCATATTGCGGATGTTAGTCATTATATAATACCTGGTTCTGCAATGGATACAGAAGGTTATTCACGCGCAACTTCCGTGTATTTGCCGGATAGAGTAGATCCGATGTTGCCGGAAAAAATCTCCAATGAACTTTGTTCATTACGTCCGAATGAAGACAAATTGACTTTCTCCGTAATTTTTGAAATTAATAAAGAAGCGCAGGTTAAAAAAACCTGGATCGGGAAAACTGTGATACATTCCAATCACCGTTTTACGTATGAAGAAGTGCAGGATACAATTGATCAAAAAGATGGATTGCATGTAGATGAAATACATGAATTAAATAAACTTGCACAAATATTACGCAAAGAAAGATTCGCGCATGGAGCAATCAATTTTTCTTCCCAGGAAATTCGATTTAAACTGGATGAACATGCAAAGCCAGTTGCGGTGATCGTAAAAGAAAATAAAGAAGCACATCAATTAATTGAAGAGTTTATGTTGCTTGCAAATCGTTCTGTAGCAACGTCTGTTTCTGAGAAGAAGATCAACAAAAAACCAATCCCTTTTCCTTACCGCGTGCATGATACGCCTGATGAACAAAAACTCCTGCCATTCATTGAATTTGCAAAAAAATTCGGATACAAATTTAATATTTCTACACCGGAAAAAATGGCGGAGAGTTATAATAACATGTTGCATGCAATCAAAGGAAAACCAGAGCAACATGTGCTGGAGCAATTAGGAATACGCACGATGTCAAAAGCCGCTTATACGCCTGAAAATATTGGGCACTATGGTTTAGGCTTTGAGAATTATTGTCATTTCACTTCGCCAATACGGCGCTACCCGGATATTTTAGCGCATCGTGTCATTCAGTCTTTGCTGGAAAATAAACCAATCATTGATAGTGAAATGGATGAGAAATGCAGGCATTGCAGTGAGCGGGAGAGAGCGGCTATGGATGCAGAACGTGCAGCGAATAAATATAAACAGGTAGAATTCATGCAGCAATTTATGGGTGAAAATTTTGACTGTGTAATCAGTGGTGTAGCTTCATTTGGCATTTTTGCAGAAACTATTGAACACAAATGCGAAGGCATGATATCAATGGTAAGTTTAAATGATTATGATGACTTCAGTTATATCCAGAATGACTATTGTGTAATGGGGAAACGCTCGGGTAAAACATTTCGTATTGGTGATAAAATAAATATTAAAGTGATCGCTGCGAATCTTGAGAAAAGACAACTGGATTATGAATGGGGGCCTGGCGGTGATGAACAAATTAAACAAGTTGCACCAGCGAAAAAGAAATCAAAAAAAGAACGCGATGGAAAAAATAAAAAAGGTAAATTAAGTTGATTCCTGGAATATTTTTTTATAAATGGTAATGTAGTTTCATCTGTGATTTATTTTCCCTGAATTTCTATTTTTACTTCATCGTAAAATGCTTCGAGTCTAGGAAATTTTTCTATTGAAGGGCATTGCATGCAAATATGTAAAAATTCATTGCGAACCATACGGTCTCTTTTTCCGTAATCCCAAATAGGCAAAATAAACGATGAAAATAATTCATCGATTGTCCATTCCCTGGAAATAATGCAGGTTTTGCCAGTCTTATTTTTAAAATGATTATTTGGAAAATGATTCATGCGAAATGAAAATAAAACGGAGAGTGCATGTAAACTGGCAATGGCAGTTCCGGGATCATTGATGGCCGGGCTGAGGGCTTTTACTGCTACTTCTGTTAATTGACGGAAACCATAGGAGAAATTTTTATCAATGGATTCATCCGTGTTTATGTAAAAATGTTCTGTAAATATTGCAATTTTATCTAAGCCGATTTCTTTTGATAATTTTCCAATAACTGTTCCCTTAAAAATAAAAGAACCTCTTCGTTGTTGGATGCGGATTTGACAATCATATTTTTCACACACATGGGTTAAAGTCTTTTTATTATAACCTTCAAAAACGCCTGCATGCGTAGCTTTTATTTCAGTTCCATTCATGTTTACATCTATATCAATGGGCATTTCCGGAAGCATGCATACTTCCTGCATGATGTCTTTTGTTTCTACATATATGCGGTGAATGATCACTGCATATTTTACGGACTGCGTGATATAATGCAGGAAATAAATAAAGAGAAAAATATCAATTATCGTTAAGATGATGAGAAAATAAGTACTGATGGCCGGAATATAAATGCCAGAATCAATATCGCGGATTGTACTAAGCAGGAATAAAGCAAAAACGATAGTACCAATATAAATTCCTAATACAATTTGTTGAAAACGATTTCCAATAAGCCTGTCTAAAATGCGGTTGCTCATTTGAGAAGCCGTCTGGTTGAGAATGATCATCACCATGGAAAAACTGAAAACGGCAAGGGATATGAGTCCGCTTACAACGGATGAAATAATACTCCGTGCAGTGGAAGCATCTCTCAGACTAAACCAGGTCAGTTGTGCTTTAAAATTTTTTCCTGCATCCGAAAAATCAAAACGCACCATAATAATTGCCAAAGCCAAAAAAGATAATGCAATTAATGCCGGATAAAAAGCAATACTATTAATGATTTTCAGGTAGCGGTTGCTGAACCAAATTTTTATTCTATCAAGCATACAAGTATTGAGAAATAAAGATATTATAAAAAATCAATTTTGATTTTTTATAGCATAATAATTTCACTTTTTTATTTCAAGAATAATGTGCAAAAAAATTCCCGGTGTGTAATATTTGCACCGGGAATATAGCATTGTTATATCTGTCAGGCGTTTTTCTTATAGGTTACCAACAGCACAATTCCTGCTACTACAGCTATACCTCCGGCATAATTCGGCCAGTCAATGGTTTTCTCTTGTGTCTTATTAATTTCTATGGGACCAACATCAACTACTTTTTCTTTCTGGGTAAAACTGATGTTACCAAAGACGAGCATGAGTATTCCCACAACAATTAAAATGATTCCAAATACTTTCATAATTAGTTTTTGGGCATTTTATATAAAAATATCATGCCATAAGAAACAATCTTTAAAAAAACCAGGTAAAACTGAATTTCAATGCGAATGGTGTTCCCGGTGTAAAACAAATTTCATCTACAGGTTGTGCTTCATTTTTTAAGCGTGTTTCTGTTGCAAATTGTGTTTCTTTCCAACGAGTATTTAAAATATTATTGATCACTGCACCAATCTCATATTTTGGACGCGTAAAATTCACTACTGCATCTGTGATAAAATATCCAACAGCGGTTAATGTATTGTCTTCATTACCCGGTCTGTCACCAATAAAGCGGTAACGCAGACTGCCATTGAATCCTGACTTCCTGGAATAAGTAATACCACCTGTGCTTGTCCAGATCGGCGCCAATGGAATGCGGTCTTCTCCCTTTGGTGCACCAACCGCACGGCCATATGCATAATTTACATCCACATCTACATATAAAGACCTTATAGGTTCATAACGCCCCGAAAAATCGAAACCGTAGCGCCTGGTTTTCCCACTGAATTCTACGAAGCCACCATCACCACTATAAACAAATTCCTGTTCTAAATAAATATACCAAACAGCCATATTGATCAATACATTTTTTGCCGGTTTAAAAACTGTTCCCAAATCTGCTGCATAGGCTGCGGGTAAAATTTGATAACCATTTTCTACGACTGCTGCGCGTGCATCATTGGAATGAAAACCACGGCCGGTAGAAAGATAGAATTGAGTATTGTTATTCACGTGATAATATATATTCAGTTTTGGACTGAATGTATTTGCATTGGCAGTATATTTTCCGATTCCAGGCAATGTGGAATCGCCTGCAAATTTATTATTATAACCAAAGTAAAACTGGTCGAAACGTACGCCGGCATTAATGCTCAGGTGATCATTAAAATTAAATGTCTCGCTCACATAAGGCGCAATATTTAATTCTGAAATATCTCCCAATTTTATGTCATTGATTAAAGTAAACCTATCAATTGTATGAGCGAGTTCAGAATTTTTAGTAAGATCGGCACGCACATTCAAACCAAATTCTGTGGTCGCTTTTACATTACCAATATTTTTAGAAAAATTGTAACTGCCATTATATCCCATCAAATTTCTTTTTTCACGCTGCCTGATTTCATCACCATTAATACTGTCCTCCAGGAAAAAAGTAAAATCCGTATGCAAATCA
>JBDTAN010000094.1:0-3288 GCA_039924585.1 Chitinophagaceae bacterium
AATGCTGAAAATTTTGCAATGCGAAACTTTTTCTTATTTTTTGAAATTTACTGATTCAACAACAGGCTTAATTGCAGATCATTCAAAAGAAAGCTCGCCATGCAGTGTGGGCGTTGTAGGCATGGCATTTAATGCATTTATCATTGCCGTGGAGAGAAAATATATTTCCCGAGATGATGCAGCAGCAAGGATTTACAAAGCTTTAAATTTTTTATACAATGCTCCGCAAAGCCGTGAAAAAGATGCTACCGGGTATAAAGGTTTTTTTTATCATTTCCTCGATATGAAAACCGGCAAAAGAGTTTGGAAGAGTGAATTGTCAACGATTGATACCGCATTTTTTATTGCTGGTGCTTTATCTGCCGCAACTTATTTTTCTAAAAATGTTGATACAGAAAACGCAATTCGCGATCTCGCAGATAAATTATATAAACGTGTTGAATGGGATTGGGCCACCAACAAACAAGCAACGATTACACATGGCTGGAAACCCCAAAGAGGATTCCTGAAACACAGGTGGGAAGAGGCTTACAGCGAAGCAATGATTTTATATACACTTGCACTTGGATCGCCCACACATCCCATAAAACCTATCGGTTATAAGAAATGGATTTCAACTTTTAAACTTACAGAAATCTATGGTATAAAATATTTATATGCCGGGCCTTTATTTATTCACCAGTTTTCGCATCAGTGGATTGACTTTCGCAAAATCAAAGACAGCTTTAATAAAAAAGTAGGTTTTGATTATTTCGAAAATAGTGTTCGTGCCACAAAAATTCATAAGCAATATGCCATTGAAAATCCAAATGGATTTAAAATGTATGGTGAAGATTGCTGGGGATTGACGGCTTGCGATGGACCAGGAAATAAGTCCTTAAAAATTGATGGGAAAAAAATAAAATTTTTTGGCTACAAAGCAAGAGGTGCACCATTCGGGCCTGATGATGGAACAGTTTCGCCATGGGCTGTTGTCGCATCTATTCCATTTTTGTCAAAGGCAGTTTTAACAACTATGCGTATGGCGATTGAAAAACTGGATCTGAAAGAAAAAAAATTATCCGGCCTCGATTCGAGTTTTAATCCAACCTATCCGGACAAATTAGAAAATCCAAATGGTTGGGTAGCTCCCTCTAAATTTGGACTCAACCAGGGAGCGATTGTGATGATGATTGAGAATTACCAGGATGGTATTAATTGGGAACTGACTAAAAAAAATATATATATTATTGCCGGCTTAAAAGCTGCGGGTTTTGAGGGAGGTTGGTTGGAAAAATAATTGAGGACTTTTTCGAAAGATGTTTTTTACTAAAACACATTTTAATGCTAAAACTAAATTATTTTTCTTTCGTATATATCTACATTCGGAAAATCTTTTTTATTCCACAACTGTTATATGGGTAAAACCTGCATCCTCATTTTCTCCCGCTTTGCAAATGAAGAATCTGCTAAGAAAAAATATGCACGTGTTTTTGGAAATAAAAACGGCGTAGCACTTGCATCGGAATTAATTCATTTTACCTTACAGGAAGCAAAGGCCTCAGGCCTGCCAGTCATCCCATTTTTCTCGGATAAACAGGAAGGTAATTCATTTGGAGAAAGATTTGCTAATGCGCTGGAACATGCATTCTCACTTGGTTTTGAAAAAATTATTGCCTGTGGCACTGATTCACCTTCTATCAGCAGCACACAGTTCAGTAATGTCGCTTATTTACTCAAGAATACTGAAATGGTACTTGCACCGGCGCTTGATGGTGGTGTCATTCTTACGGGCATCAGTGCGAATGCATACCAACGCGAATCCATTTTGAAAATTCCCTGGCAAACCGACCAGGTTTTTGATTCATTAAAAAAATACGCCGAAAAAATATCAGCTTCACTCGTTATTGAATCTAGTGGAGAAGATATAGATGAAGCTGCTTCATTCCTGGGTTGGAGAAAAGATCACTCCAAAAGCTGGCTGACTATATTAATAAATAGCCTGCTTATTGATCGTTTACAAAAAGTATTTATCGCATCTACAGATAAAATATGTACGGCTTATTTATCCGGAAATATTTCCCATCGCGGCCCTCCTGCAATCGTTTAATAACATACAATTTATTTTGAATTATTGAAATTGCTACAGCATATTCAATCGGGTATATTTTTATTTTAATAAAAATTATATCACAATTTCCTGCTATTTATTATTAAAAAAATAATTCATTCTGCATTCATATGAATGAAAAATAAAATCAAAATATGAAACTTATTTTCACATTTTTAATCATCTGCTTTTTTTCAATTTCAGTCAAAGCACAAAATCAATTGGTCAGTGGAATTGTCCGGGAAGCCAATACTGGTATGGCTTTTAATGGTGTAAGCATTATAGAAAAAAACACGAACAACTCCGTTATTACAGGAAAAGATGGTAGGTATTCCATCACTGTTCATTCAGGCGCAACGATTGTATTTTCCTACATAGGTTATGAAAATATGGAAATCATATGCGATGGCAGAACAACATATGATATTTCATTAAACCCCACATCAAATAACCTGCACGAAGTAGTTGTAACAGCATTAGGTATTCAACGTAATAAAAATGAACTTGGTTATTCTGTTCAGTCTGTTGGCTCCAAAGATTTGACGGAAGTGCGGCAAACAAATTTAGTGAATGCACTTGCCGGCCGTGTTGCTGGTGTGCAGGTTTCCAACGGTTCTTCCGGTATTGGCTCTTCTTCAAGAATCGTGATACGCGGGGAAAATTCTTTGACTGGAAACAACCAGCCATTGTTTGTTATTGACGGCGTTCCAATCAGCAATAATCCCATTACAAACAATACAGAAAATAATGAAGCTGGTTTCCAGGAAGTAGATTATGGAAATGGCGCTGCTGACATAAGCCCGGATGATATCGAATCTATTACTGTGCTGAAAGGCGCTGCTGCGGCGGCTTTGTACGGAAGTCGTGCTGGTTCAGGTGTCATCGTTATTACTACGAAAGATGGCTCGGGTAAAAGAGGAAATAGTGTGACGTTGAATAGTTCTGCCACTTTTGAGAACCCACTTATTTTGCCACAATATCAAAATATTTATGGCGCAGGAAGTGGAGGTTTATTTGCATACGAAGATGGTTATGGCGCGGGTATCAATGATGGTGGCCTTACAAGTTTTGGCCCGAAGATGATGGGTCAATTAATCACACAATTTAATGGGCCTTCTTATGATCAGTATGGAAATATAATTCGTGGTGGAGATATTTTAGACAGGATGGGTAATCCCATAACGCCAACACCATTTAGT
>JBDTAN010000095.1:0-5787 GCA_039924585.1 Chitinophagaceae bacterium
TATTGATGAATACCATTTTCCCAAATATGTAAAGGAGTAGTGGAAATTTCAGGCCCCGGAATATTGCTATTTAAAAATTCGTTGGTGAAATTATGCGGGGAATTTTCAGTGTGATCTATATGAAAAATAATATTTTTTGACCGCCCATCTGCAGGCATTAATGTATACTCATGAAAACTTTTTTGCAGGGGAAAAGTTATTGAATAACCAATAACATCTACTTTTTTATTTTCTAATAAATATTGATCAGCAGTTGGCTTCATTGAAAAAGTGAACTGCACTGAGTCATTCGTAAAAAAAATATTTTTTATAAAAAAGGAAGAATCTGCCTGGTAGATTTCACTATAAGTTTTTAACGGATAATATTTAAAGCCTTCATTCCTGTGCAGAAGGATATAACCATTCATTAAAATCAGTAAAACAAATACTAAGATATAAATGAGCCTTTTCCGTTTCATTTTACTTTTGAGATAAATTTATCCGAAGGAAAAATTAAAGGAAAATAGCTGCGAGTACATAATCTGCAATCAAGATCATGATACAACTTACTACCACAGAAGTAGTACTGGCACGGCCGATTTCCAGTGCACCGCCTTTTACATAATATCCAAAATAGGCTGAAATACTACTGATCAGGAAACCAAAAGTATACGCTTTCATCAAAGCAAAAGTGACGTTGAATGGGCGAAAACTTTGTCTCAAACCAATATCAAAAATATCCGGGGCTAATATGCCGGTTGCTGCTCCAGCAATGCGTCCTCCTAATATTGCAAGAAACATGGATAAAACGATCAGTGCCGGAATTACAATGATTGCACCCAGTATTTTTGGTGCGATGAGATAACTTTTTGTATTGATACCCATTATTTCCAGCGCATCAATTTGCTCACTTACACGCATATTTCCTAATTCACTGGCGATTTTACTCCCAATTACACCGGCTAATACAATACAAACAACTGTTGGTGAAAGTTCCAGCATAATTGTATCGCGGACGATCATGGATATGGTAGAACGCGGAACCAGTGGCGAAACAAGCTGATAAGCTGTCTGAACCGTTGTTACCGCTCCCAGGAAAACAGATATGATGACAACGATTGGTAATGAGCCAATACCTATTTCGCTACACTGATGCATGAATTCTTTCCAGTATAATTTTCCATTCTCAGGGCGCGAGAACATGCCCTTTATCATCAGTAAATATTTCCCCAAATGACTCAAAAATCGTCCGATCATTATGCCTTTTTTTTATGAAGGTAATTGTTATTTATAACCCTAAAACAGAAGGAAAAAATTATATAAAAATATTCCTGGTAAAAACAGGCAAATATCTTTTTTTAAAATACTAAAAAAACCGCTTTATAGTTTTACGATTCCACATTTGCATTCGCACCCAGCCAGGCCATTATACCCATTCCCGTTTCAATTGCATTTTCATCAATATTAAATTTTGGTGTATGTACATTATGAATAATGCCTTTTCCTTCATTACGCACACCTAGCCGGAAAAAACAACCCGGTATTTCCTGTGAATAAAAACCAAAGTCTTCCGCACCCATACGCAATTCTGTTTCAGAAATATTTTCTTTTCCCTGGAATTCATTGGCCAACTGCCATGCGTTTCCGGTAAATGAAGGATCATTTTTCACAGTAGGATATCCTTTTAAAATATTAATGTCCACTTTTGCGCCCATTGAATGGGCAATTTCAGTGGTAATTTTTTCAATCATTAAATGCGCTTTTGCCCGCCATTCTTCATCCATTGCGCGAAAAGTCCCCATCAGTTTTATTTCGCGTGGAATGATGTTCGTAGCCGTTCCTCCATTCACCGCACAAATGGATAAAACAGTGGGTGAAAATGGATTGGCATTCCTGCTTACCACCTGCTGTAATGCAATAATAATTTGTGCTGCAACCAATACGATATCTGTTGTAAGATTTGGAGCTGCTGCATGTCCGCCCGGGCCGCTGATCGTTATATAAATTTCATCCGCACTCGCCATGATCATGCCTTTGCGGAAACTTAATTTTCCAACTTCAAGGCCTGGATGCACATGCAATCCAATGATTCCCTGCGGTGCAGGATTTTTTAAAACACCATCTTTAATTAATAAACTCGCGCCTCCGGGATGCTTTTCTTCACCTGGTTGAAAAATTAATTTTACAGTTCCTGTCCATTCATCTTTTAATGTATTCAAAATTTTGGCTGCGCCTAAAAGACAAGTTGTATGCACATCGTGACCGCAGGCGTGCATGGTGCCTACATTTTTTGACTTATAAGTAATTTCATTTTCTTCTGTAATTGGCAACGCATCAATATCTGCACGTAAAGCAATGCATCTGCTTTGCGGATCCTTTCCTTCAATTAAACCCACGACGCCGGTTCCTCCCATCAATGTAAAAGGAATCCCCAATGCCGACAATTGATTTTGTATAAAAAGAGAAGTTTGATTTTCACAAAAACTGAGTTCCGGATTTTCATGTAAATGATGCCGCACTTCAATAAAAGTTTGCAGGTTTTCTTTGGCAAGCGCTGCAATTTTATTTTTGAGCATATTTTATAGGTTAAAAATTGATGAGTTTTTATTACTGAATAAAATCGTCCGGTGGTGTATATTCCACTGCGTCATCTACTACATATACGGATTGCGCATAAATGCGGGAAAGTTCTTTTTTAAAATCAAGTGCATCACTTTTAGTAAGAAAATTTCCAATGCGCACTTTGAAATAAGGGGATTGAAATAGCAGGTAAGTTTTCTGGCCCGGTTCATTTTGCAAAAACCATGCTTTCAATTTAAATGCTTCTTCCCTGCTTCTTGTGCTGAGGACCTGTAAGCGGTAACCTTTATATAAACCGCCACTTGTCATGTTAGCAGTACGTTTATTCACGGCGATCTCTTCATTTACAAACATATCCACCCGTGCATCTCCATGAATGATAACTGTATCTATTATTGCAGCTTGAGCAAAATGTGTAGCAAAAAGGAATATAAAAATGAAAAAACTTTTCTGGATATATTTATTCATAGCTGCAATATAAAATTAATTTTAAATGTAATGTACAATGAGTTTTCAATAATATTTTTAATTCAAAATTTCTCCCATTGTTATGGAACATTCTTCAACAGGATAATTTTTAACCCCATAATCTTTTATCACATTATATAAGGTATCCCTTTCCACAGGAACGCGTTTTACTTGTTTAATGAGGGTTACGAGTTGTTCTGTTGTCATCGTTGGCGATTGTTCTTCACTGCCCGCCATGGTATAAATTTTAGTACTATCATCTATTGTACCATCTATATCATTTACGCCAAAAGATAAACTTAACTGAGCTTTCTCTCTGCCAAGCATAGGCCAATAAGCTTTGATGTGTGGAAAATTATCCAGGTATAACCGGGATATAGCATATAAGCGCATGTCTTCTACAGTTGTAGATTCCGGCACATGGCTGAGGTCATTGTTTTTATTTCTAAATTTTAAAGGAATAAATGTATTAAAACCACCCGTTTTATCCTGCAAACTGCGTAATCTTTCCAGGTGATCCACACGATGAACGTAGTTTTCAATATGGCCATATAGCATGGTGGCATTGGTATGCATTCCCAATGCATGCGCCGTTTCATGTATGTGTAGCCAGCCTTCGGCATTCACTTTATCGGCACAAATTTTTTCCCGTATTTCGGGGTGAAATATTTCTGCGCCACCTCCCGGAAGTGAATCCAACCCTGCTTCGTGGAGTATTTTCATACCTTCTTCGGCAGATACTTTTGCTTTGCGAAACATGTAATCCAATTCTACTGCTGTATAACCTTTGATGTGCAGATCAGGGCGATGTGCTTTTATTTTTCGCATCAATGAAGCAAAAAATTCAAGGTTCAATTTTGGATGAACACCGCCCACAATATGTACTTCAGTCACTGGTTTCCCATCATAACTTTTTACAATATCCATCATTTGATCTGCAGACAATTCCCAGCCTTCATCGCGGTGCGCATAGAGTCGTGAATAGGAGCAAAAGCTACAGGAAAATACACAAACATTCGTTGGTTCAATATGAAAATTGCGGTTGAAAAAGGTGATATCTCCATGCCTTTTTTCACGAACCCAGTTTGCAAGTGCACCCACATAAGAAAGACTTCCCTTTTCAAAAAGCAGAACACCTTCATCAAAAGATAATCTCTTACTATTGATTATCTTTTTTCCTACTTCCTGAAGTTCTGCATTCTTTTCCGCATGAATAATTTCTGATATTCCGGAGTTGTCCATATTCTAAATTGAAATGCAAAGGTAAATTCAGCATTTTAAAAAAATAAATAAATAGCGTTAAACCCAACGTAAACTGTATTCTGAATTAATCGTACTTTTATTTGCCTAAATAACAAATGGTAGATTTGCAAAATATGCCGTTAAAGCAAGTTTTATTCCAACCGCTCAATGACTTTTTCGATCATATATATGTGATCAATCTTACGCGTGCCAAAGAAAGGCAGGTGAATATAAAAAAAGACCTGGCCGGATTGAAAATTACTTTCTTTGATGCTACAGACTATAAAAATTTTTTAGTAGATGAATTGGTTGAAAAAGGATTTTATGATCCTATAAAAGCGAAAGAAGCGAATCGGTACGGGAAAGCCATAAAGCCAGCTGCGCTGGCATGCAGTATCAGTCATAAACGTGTTTATGAAGATGTATTGAAAAATAATTTCTCCAGGGTTTTAATTCTCGAAGATGATGTAATTCCAAATGAAGAAGGCATAATGCTTTTCAATAAAATAATAGAGGAATTGCCGCCTGATTGGGGAATTGTGTATTTCGATTATTTTAAAAATACCCGGAACACAATTTTTTCAAGGATTAAAAAACAAGTTTATCATCTTCAGAAAAAAATGGGGCGGTTAAAATGGACGCATCAAACGATAGAAAATCTATTTGCGAAGAGCTATTCAAACCATTTAAAGAAGGCTGGTTATCACGATTTTGCCAGTGCTTATGCCATTACCAAGGAAACAGCCGAACTACTCGTGACAATGCAAACACCGGTCATTTATTTATCCGATCAATTATTACCACTAGCCTGTACAGAAGAAATGGTCAAAGGTTTTATCAGTATTCCTAAATTATTTATTCAACAAAGCCAGTTACATAAAGATATTATAGGTAGTTATGTGGAGGAAAATTAAAAGATCTCTGACAGAAAGTCCTGCAACTTCCTGAAATAACTTGTGGTGTATGTTTTGCAAACAATTTATCCTTAAATTTTTTACGTTAATAAACCAGGGAAATTTTATATTTAATTAGTTTTTCTTCTTAAAAAAATAACTAAAAGCGAAACGACTCAATAAATTGAAACAATGAAAATATTACTTACTTACCTGAAACCTTTTAAATGGCTGGTGGCACTGGCATTATTACTTGCAGCCATTAATCAAACTTTCTCCATGCTTGACCCCTATTTTTTCGGAAAATTATTTGATAAATATGCAACACATCCTTTTGCTGAAGGATATTTTGATGCGCAAAAAAAATTCATACAGACCGGCATACGCACTCAATCCCAATTCATTTGGGGCATAATGGGATACCTGGGAATACTTATTAGTGTGGCCATGATTTCGCGGATTGCCAAAGCGTTCCAGGATTATTTCAGCAATGTAGTGGTGCAAAAATTTGGTGCAAAAATTTTCACGGATGGCCTGAAACATTCCATGGCATTGCCTTACCAGGATTTTGAAGACCAGCGTAGTGGAGAAACATTGTCCATTTTATCCAAAGTACGACTAGATA